>CAXTDO010000044.1:0-15786 GCA_964242315.1 uncultured Flavihumibacter sp. | reverse complement strand
TTTCCGGTGGTAATTGCAATCTACTCACAGTCAAACCCACCCCTGTTTGAGCCTTCGGCTCAAACTCCCCTCCGAGGAGGGGATGGGCTACCAGCCTCATTTTGCACTCGGTACTTTCAATTGAATCTTCACTAATTAACATCGCCCATCAAAATTTAATATAGATAGAGAAACACTCATACTGAAACCTGATCGCTGACGGCTGATAGCAACACTTCCTATTTTTTTTGTATTGCCGATAGTTGTTTAAATTTCTCAAACGCTTTTACGTTGTTTTCGCTGCCGGTGGCATCTTCGATGTTTTTCTTTTCTCTTTTGGTAAGATGCAAGTTTAGGGCAGCGGTTATGTCTTCTTTACGTGGAACATATTGAAATGAAAGCTTATAAAATTTATCGTTGATAAAACTTTCCAGGCTTACTATTTCATTCTGACTATATTCCTGCATTTTGTAATAGTTGTATTGAAGCAACAGCATGGGCTTGGTAATGATCTCCGAGATATCGTTCGACTCGAACGGATGTTCCCAGCCGCCGCTTCTTCTGTCACGTATCTGTATCAACATCACTTTTGAAGTGTTTTCCGTAAGCCATTTTCTGAAAACAAATAAAAAACGCAGTGCTGTCTCCTGACCGTAATTATCTCTAAGGCCTGCATCCATTACATCAATTACCGGACTTGAAGGCAACCACACATTCGGTAATACATAGGGAAAGGTGGCATTCATTCTCAGGGCAGAAAGCAACCGAAGATTCATCGGATCCTGTTTTGAAAAAAGCGCGCCGAAATCAATAGCATCAGGATCCATCTCTGAAATTCTGCCGGTATCATAGGCAGGCTTCATTAAGAAGCTAACCGGTTGTGTGCTGATAATCATTCTACGACTGTCTCTGGTAACAACGGAGTTAAACAGCATCAGGGGAATTCTTGCGTTGAACTCATCCTGCTCTATATCTTTTAGCTGTTTATTCAGCAGCCGTTGTGTGTTTTCTGCAAGCTTTTGTTCAAATGCATATCCTCTGTCTTTTATATAGTAGTAATCGCCCACCTTAAACTTTTGAGCGGGCGATGCAAGGTCTCTTGCAATAAACGATGAGAGCATCGGGTTGAGCAGGTCGCCGGAAATGTTATGCAGGTATTGTTTATCCTGTAGATTTATAGTGTCTCCTGATGACTTTCTCAGGGCCAGTTCCCGAAAATAGGAAGCGCCTAACATGCCACCCGATGCACCGGTGATCATGAACGTTTTATCCATCAGCCGGCCGTTACTTAAGCTATCCAGGTATTGTAAAATGTTTAAAGTAAAGGTGGCGCTTCTGGTGCCACCGCCGCTGGTAGTTATAACAAAAAATACCGGCTTCTTCTCCGGCTGTTTTTTCTTCCAGTTTTTAAGCACCTGTATCATGTGCTTCCTGTCTTGCTCCACATGTTCGGGAGTGCATAGGCTTTTAAGTGATTGCTGGTCATACGAAGGTCTGTCTTTCCTGTTACTGTAATTCAACCCATAAGCTTTATTAGTAGGATCTATCACTTCATATTTATATAACACATTAAATAAAACGATCAGCACTACTAAAAAAGGCACGCTCCAGCTTTGAAGAAAATAAGAGAAGGCTCCTGCAACAGCCACGAGTATGGAAAAGAATATCGTGATACTGGCTGCCGCCGGCAATTGAAAAATATGCCAGTCTAAAAAGAAACCAACGATGATAAGAAAAACAAAAGCCGCGAAAATAGACAGTACTGCAGCGAAATGATGGCGGCTGAAAACTTTTTCAATAAACAGGCTGCTGTAATGCGATACATCTCTTACAGGCTTAATGGTAGTAGGATCATGAAAATAAGATTGAACTTTCATCAGCCTGCTACCACCGCTTGTTTGTACTATATGAGACTGATCGTGTGAATTAAAATCTTCACTTCCATCGCTGCCTGTGGTCATTTGCCTGTTGATTGTTTTGTCGGCGCGAAAAAAATAATAGAACGAACCTGAGATGCTAACAATCAGTCCGCATAAAAAACCGGATGTTAATAGCACAATTTCCCAGAGGGTTAATAATTCTTTTAGCCTGCCGAAAACGGCCGCGTTAAAAAAATAAAAAAACAAAAATACCAGCGGTATTACAGCATTATTAATACAATATTTCAGGAAGGGGTTAGCAGTAGTAGCTAAAAATTTAAAGTGCCGGCTGAAAAGTATGAATGTGGTAATGTTCCAACTCATTATAAAAACGCCCATTGCGCCGCCCACTATCAGCGTACTTAGAAAACTAACGTTTCCCAGGTACTCCGGTGCCAGGTATAAAGAATCCACACCATAAGTTTTCATCAAAGAGCCGTTTACGGCGCTGAATAAAATAAACCAGAAAATGATCAGCACCTGGAACTTTTTAAAATGAAGCAGTACCAGTTGAACGGGGAAGGAGTAAAATATGGATCGCAGCGTTTGCTTCATTTTCAGGTATGGGGTATGAGGTATAGAGTATGAGGTTAAATAGGTTTTCAAAATTAATTCTTAATATCCATTAGTAAAATATCACACTTCCTTAGCAATATGCTGCTAAATCCTACAATTTCTTCCTCATACCCCATACCTGATGACGGCGTTAAGCCGTCAGCTACCTCACACCTAATACTGCTTTTTAGCTCTCAGCAGGTATAGCATCCAGACCATTACCAGCAGGGTAGACATCCCTACAATCTGGTGCATCTGAGCAATCCATTCAAATCTTCCCCAGCTATTTGGTACAATGTAAGTACTGCTTAGTACTGCAAACATTCCCAATATCACCTGGAACAATATCAGTGTAGCAGGAAGCCACCTGGTTTGATTAAAGTAACTGCAAAGTGTGGTAATGCGGAAAGATTTGAAAGTCCAGATGATGATTAATACCAGCAGCAGGTAGGCTAATCCCCGGTGGACAAAGTGAATGGTGATTTTGTTTTCGATAAAATTGATAGCAGCAGGAGAATACTTAAACAAATTTCCCGGTATCCACTTTCCGTTGATAGTGGGCCAGGTAGGTGCTGCAAGAGCGGCTTTATGTCCTGCCATTAAAGCCCCGAATAGTAGCTGGAGAAAAATTAAACCTATAATTACTCTGGACCAGACGCGTAGTGATTTGTTAAAAAATTTTTGCCTGGGTGGAACCGATAGTTTTAGTCCAAACCAGAATGCATAAGAGATCAGGCCCAGCGCCAGTGTAAAATGCAGTGCAAGCTTAGTTGGATTTACATACACAGCATCACCGGTAAGTCCGCTAATGACCATAATCCAGCCTACCATGCCTTGCAGTGCGCCTAACAAAAAAAGCACCAGCAACGGCCTCACCATCTCTTCCCGGAACCTGCGCTGGATAAGAAAAATAATAAAGGGTATTACAAAAACCACTGCAATCAGCCTTGCCCAAAACCTATGTAACCATTCCCAGAAAAAAATGAACTTAAAGTCTTTTAAAGTAAAATCCGTATTAAGTAATGCGTATTGAGGTGTTTGCCGGTATTTGTTGAATTCGGCTACCCATTGAGGTTCGTTTAAAGGAGGAAGCGTTCCCGTAATTAAATTCCATTCGGTTATAGATAAACCTGAACCGGTAAGGCGTGTGATGCCACCAAGTATTACCTGTATTATAAGCATGCCTATGCCAATATAAATCCAAATTGCCACCGGCTTGTAGGAACGCTGGGTTATTTTACGCATAGCAGATGCAAATGTATTCAGGAATGATTAATATTTGATGCTTTTGTCAGCCGTCAGCTATGAGGTAGCTGACGGCTTAACGCCGTCATCAGGTATGGGATATGAAATATAGAGCAAAAACTATCGCGTTTGAAAACATATTGTTCTTGCTCATACCTCATACCTTGCATTAGTAACTCATTTCATCGAGCTTTACCTTTCCTTTGAATGTCCAGAAAACAAAAGTAGTGTAGATGCCTACCAACGGGGTGCCAATGAGTGCGATGATTAAAAGTATTTTCATGGTTTTAGCTGAGGAAGCGGCATTATCAATAGTGATGCTGTTTTGTGGCGATGTGCGTGAAAATAATAAGTAAGGAAACACTTCTATAGCCACCATCATCAGTAACGCTGCTATGGTAATGGAGGAACTTAAAAAAGCAAACCGGTAATTTCCTTTCTTAAGATTTCTTGGAATGTTGGCGATAGCGAGGGTCATTACCAAAGGGAATAAAAAAAACGCAGGGTTACTGCGAAGCCTGTCACTAAGATGAGGAATATATAAAAGCGTATACAGGGTAGAGATAGCAAAACTTAGCACAAAGAAAATGGTAAAATTTTTAGCGAGAACGGTTAGTTTTCTGTAAAGGCGGTGTTCTGTTTTCATACCCAGGTAAATGGCGCCATGCATCATAAACAGCGATAGCGTAGTGATTGAAATGAGTATAGAAAAAGGATTTAAGAAAGAAAGCCAGCTACCACTGAACTCATGATCGCTGTTCAGAGGGATGCCGAACGCTATATTACCTAACATCAGTCCCAGTGATAAAGCTATCACTATATTTGATATGCAGTAAGCAACATCCCAGCTTCTTCTCCACCATGCCATCTGCTCTTTACTTCTGAATTCAATAGATACCGCCCGGAAAATAATACCGGTCATAAACACCATAAAAGGAATATAAAAGGCGGAGAAAATAGCGGCGTAAGCTATGGGAAAACCTGCAAACAAAGCGCCTCCGCCAATTACCAGCCACACTTCGTTACCATCCCAGATAGGGCCGATAGCATTTAATGCAATACGACGGCTTTCTTCTTTTTTCAGAAACAAATGCAACGCACCCGCACCGAGGTCAAAACCATCAAGTATGGCATAACCGCTGATCACACCACCAAAAACCAGGAACCACAATAGATTGTAATCAAGTCCTAAAAATGTGTTCATATTAATTCTTTTTTGCTATCTATCATTTATAATTCCTACCCCATACCTCATACCCCATACCTCACACCCCATCATCAAGCACAGGTATAATTCTTTTACTGTACATGTCATTATCATTTTCATCCTGTGAAGCAGCATGCCATTCAGGGCCATGATGAATTTTACGGTTAAGTAAGAAAAGAAATAGTACCAGTAGTAAAGCATACACAAAAGCGAACAGGATCAGCGAGAACAATACCTGCCCGGCGGTAACAGATCTTGACAGAGCATCACTGGTGCGTAGCAATCCATATACTACCCAGGGCTGCCTTCCCATTTCTGCCGTTTACCAACCCACCTGGTTGGCAACCTGTGGTAATAATACAGACCATACAAAAAAATACAGGAGCCATTTTTTCTCGAACAATGTGCCTTTTCGCCAATACCAGCATGCTAACAATGTAGAAAAGATCATAAGCATACCAATGCTTACCATGATGTGATAGAACTGAAATATGGCGTTTACCTGTGAAGGAAGGTCTTCTTTCTTAAATGAGTTCAAACCTTTAACGGGGTAATTAAAATCAAAATGGGTTATAAAGCTTAACCCGCCGGGGATGCTTAAACCGGTTGTTTTTTTATTTTTCTGATCAACCCATCCGAGCAAAAACATATCGGCTTTGGACAGCGTATCATAGTGTCCCTCCATTTCGGCCAGCTTTGCAGGCTGGTTCTTGGCTACGCCATCGGCGCTTCTATGTCCTGCAAACAACTGCGCCAGTGAAAAGAAAGTAGCTACTACCAATGCGATTTTAAACGCAGGCCTGGCGATATGCAGGTATTTTTTATGAACGATGTACCAGGCATTTACACTCAGCACCAGGAAAGCGCCGGCCAGGAAGGCACCTATCCAAACGTGCATGATCCTGTCAACACTGGACGGATTAAATATCATAGCCCAGAAGTCAGTGATTTCGGCCCTTGCATGCATACCTTCTCCAACAATATGAAAGCCTGCAGGCGTTTGTTGCCACGAGTTGGCTACAACAATCCAGATAGCAGAAAACATAGAACCCAGGAAAACCATTATAGTAGAGAAGAAATGTATTTTTGGTCCCACCCTGTTCCAGCCGAATAATAAAATACCCAGAAAGCCCGACTCCAACGCAAACGCAAAGATGCCTTCGGCAGCGAGGGCGCTGCCAAATATATCACCCACATATTTGGAATAAGTAGCCCAATTAGTGCCAAATTCAAATTCCATGATGATGCCCGTTGCCACGCCGATGCCGAAAATGAGTGCAAATATCCGTAGCCAGAAACGGGTCATGTGTTCATACCGCTTGTCATTTGTTTTGAGGTACATTCCTTCCATGATAACCAGTATCAAACCTAATCCGATACTTAAAGGAGGATAGATATAATGAAAAGCGATGGTAAAAGCGAATTGGACTCTTGCTAATATTTCAACATCCATAGTTAAGATGTTTTTACAAATGTACGCGGGAGGTAGTTAAGTAGGGCAGGTTGATAAAGGAAATCTGGCTATCAGCCGTCAGCTATCAGCGATCAGGAGAAAAGATAATCAGGCATTGTTTTCCTGATAGCTGACGGCTGACGGCTGATAGCTATTATTATTGTATTTTTGATTCAAACATTATAAAGTTGTTAAAATCATTTCATCAGAGGTCAATGATAGAGGCGGGTTGCGATGAAGCGGGGCGTGGATGTTACGCTGGGCCCGTATTTGCTGCTGCGGTGATACTGCCAAAAAGATTTCGTAATCCGTTGCTGAACGATTCGAAGCAGCTTAAAGAAAGTGAGCGGGATGAACTGAAGCCGGTGATAGAAAAAGAGGCAATAGCCTATGCTGTAGCCATGGTGGATGTGGATGAAATTGATACTATCAACATCCTCAGGGCATCGTTAAAAGCTATGCACCTGGCTATTGAAAAGCTGGCAGTTACGCCAAACTTTCTTATAATTGATGGAAATTATTTTACTCCCTATAGAGAGATACCACACCGGTGTTTTATAAAGGGCGATGGAGCTTATGCGTCTATTGCTGCAGCCAGCGTGCTTGCCAAAACATCCCGGGATGCTTATATGAAGCAGTTGCACCAGGAATATCCTCATTACTCCTGGCATAATAACAAAGGTTACGGAACGGAAGAACACCGCAGTGCCATTATATCTCATGGCATATGCAGGCATCATCGGAAAAGCTTTAACATACAACCCCTGAGGAACCAGGTTCAGGGAGAAAACCTATAAGGTTTCTAAGTTTAAACCTATAAGGTTTTAAAAACCTTATAGGTTTGAGTTACCGAACGTCCTCAAAGAACTTGTTCTTCACTCCCTCCCATTCATCTTGCAAAATGCTGAAATAAATACTATCTCTCCGCCTGCCGTGTGGCATTTGCATATGGCTTCTTAAAACACCTTCTTCTGTAGCGCCTATTTTTCGCAATGCCTGCTTGGCACGTTCGTTCAGATTATCTGTTTTTATCTCTACCCTGATAAATTTCATTACTTCAAAAGCATATCGTAATAATGCAAATTTAGCATTGCGGTTAACTCCCGATCCAAGAGAGGCTTCTCCCAACCAACTCCAGCCTATCTCGATTCTTTTGTCAATAAAAGAGATGTTGCCATAGCTGGTGCTTCCGCAAACCAACCCGGTTTTTTTGTCGTTAACAGTAAATGCTACTCTTTTGCCCGCTGCCCTGTCAATCAACGCTTCATTTACCCATTGAACTAACTGCGCATGATCGTTTAATTCTTTCGTAAAATACTTCCAAAGAATATCAGGCGCTGTTATAGCGGAATATTTTGCTATGTCATCCTCTTTCATCGGAGTTAATAGTACCCGTTCAGTTTCCAGGACAAAATCAGCAGGAAAATAATTATTGAATTCAGATCCGCTATTTGAAGGATTTACAACCATCATTGAAATTGTTTAAGTATCTACTTCTTCCCAGGCTCCCAGTCCCTGCCTGATCAGAGCCGGCGGTTCAACGGTGCAGTCTAAAACGGTTGAAGGTACCATGCCTCCTAATCCGCCATGCACTACAATATCAACCTGATTTTTAAAATTCTCGTACATTATTTCCGGATCGGTGTACTCTTCCACCATTTCGCCGGGTAAGGAGGTGCTCAGGATCGGATGCCCTAATTCTTGAATGATAGTACAAGCGATTTTATTATCAGGAATGCGCAAACCAATGGTTTCTTTTTTACTCTTTAATATTTTAGGAACCTGCTTACTGGCCGGCAAAATAAAAGTATAAGGTCCCGGCAGATAGGTTTTAAGTAAGCGGTATAAAGGTGTGGATATGCTTTTGGTGTAGGCGCTAAGGTCACTAAGATCATTGCAAATAAAAGAAAACTGTGCTTTGCGGAGATCAACGTTCTTAAGGCGGCATATTTTTTCAATTGCTTTATGCTGTAAAATACTGCATCCCAGCCCATAAATAGTATCTGTTGGATAAATAATAACGCCTCCATCCATTAAGCAGTCAATGATTACCTTGATATTTCTTAACTGAGGATTTTCAGGATGAACATACAATAACATAATCGAAGTTATCTAAATTACTAAAGATGGAAGGCGTAATTTTTACAAGAAATTGGCAAACAGTTGATTTTTTTCAGGTATTTCATTAGGTGATTAACAATGAATTAATATTAATTTTGCAGCACAAACCCAAGAAAGCATGCAATTAGCATCTATTGATAAATTTGAAGATATCAAGCCGGAAGATTTTCAAAATAATTATTACAATCCGATGAAGCCTGTGATACTGACAGGACTGGCAAAAAAATGGCCTGCTTACGAAAAATGGAACTGGGATTTTTTTCAGGAAGTGGTTGGGAATACTGAAGTAGGTGTTTATAATAATATTAAAAGTGATGCTTATACGCCTGTTAATAAGGCAGATGGTTATATGAAGTTTGGCGAATATCTTAAGATGGTAAAAAAAGGGCCGGTAGAGTTGCGTATTTTTCTCTTTAATATTTTTCAGCATGCCCCCCAACTGGTGAATGATTTTACATGGCCCGAACACTTATTGAAAGGGTTTGTAAAAAGATTTCCCATGTTGTTTACCGGCGGTTCGGGGTCTATTACACACATGCATTTTGATATAGACCTGTCACACATTATGCATACACAATTTTTAGGCAGAAAAAGAGTGTTGTTATTTCCTCACCAGGAGCAATACAACATTTACCGTAAACCCTGGGAGGTGATGAGCTTTGCTAATTTTGAAAAATATTTTGACGATCATAACAGCAAGCTGGATTTAAATAAGTTTCCCGCAGTAAATCTGGCAAAAGGGTATGAAGTTATTTTAGAACATGGAGATACGCTGTTTATGCCGGCTGGTTACTGGCATCACATGGAATACCTCGACAGTGGTTTTGCTATGAGCCTTCGCGCACTGCAGTCTTCAGTAAGTGGTAAACTCAAAGGGGCCTGGAACTTATTTGGAATGAGGAGTATCGATACAATGATGAAGAAAACGGCCCCTGAATGGTGGTATAAATACAAAACTGAAAAAACCTTTGAAGCTGCTTCAAAAAGGTTAATTACTCCCAACATGTAACTTTAAAGTGGAGTTGTGTGGTAGAAACACGCTATTTAAAATTAAAATTAAAATAATTAAAAATAATATTGCTTTATATCCAAACAGTATTTACTTTTATTGCCGCTTATGCTTTATACCAGTAAATTATTGTAGCATCTGCCAAGTTCCTGTCGCAATAATCCAATTCCATTTTAAGAACATCCGATTATTATTCATGCCTGTCAGAAATGATTTTTGATGAATGATACTTATCCTTCCTATAACTTTATTGATCTTTATATAAAATTTATTTTAGCAGGTTATAAAATACCCCGTTATATGTACACCCGTTATTAAAACTGGTGAATCTTTTTCTTTTTGTGGTTTCAGAGGTAAGCATAGGCCGACGATTTCTATCGTCGGCATTTTTGTTAGTCAACGACACAAAAAGAGGGAACGACCTGCGAGGTTTTTAGAAACCTCGCAGGTCGTTCCCTCTTTTTGTGTTAGTATATCCTCACTAACAAGTATTATTTAATCCGGTATTCACCTTAAACTAAAAAAGCTCCCAGGGAGCTTCTTTAAATCATTTAAATTTAAGTGTATTAAACTATAGTCCAGGTTTCACGGCCACTTAATAATTTATCAAGATTTCCTGCACCTTTTGTTGCAATTACATCTGCAATCTGCATTGCCATCACATCTTCGTAGCATGATCGTTGTGTTTGATAGAATACGCCAAAGGGCCTTGGCAGGTGATCGGCTTTCGTAGGATCATCAAACATTCTTACTAAAATCTGCGCCTTATAAAAATCGTTTTCATCATGAACCCATAAGTCATCTGCTGTATAACCTTCACCGGTTTCAACAACTATGGGCCTGAAACCATCTAATTTAATCCCTTTGTTTCTTTGTGCTCCAAATACCAAAGGCTTGCCATGTTCTAAAAACAATACTTCCTCTGCTTTGGAAGTTTTTTCTGTAAAAATTTCAAAAGCACCGTCATTAAAGATGTTGCAGTTCTGGTAGATTTCCAAAAACGACGATCCCTTATGAGCATTACTGCGCTTAAGCATATCCTGTAAGTGCTTCGGATCTCTGTCCATAGTTCTGGCTATAAATGTTGCATCTGCGCCCATGGCCAGCGCCAGAGGATTAAAGGGATGATCGATACTTCCAAAAGGTGTTGATTTGGTAACTTTATTCTTTTCTGAAGTAGGAGAATACTGACCTTTTGTTAGTCCATAAATCTGGTTATTAAAAAGCATGATGTTCACGTCGAAATTACGCCTCAGCAAATGTATGGTATGGTTACCCCCGATACTTAAGCTGTCACCATCACCGGTAACGATCCAAACACTCAGTTCAGGCCTTGACGCTTTCAAACCGCTTGCTATAGCTGTAGCGCGGCCATGAATAGAATGCATGCCATAGGTATCCATATAATAAGGAAAACGGCTACTGCAGCCGATCCCGGAAACAATTACAATATTTTCTCTTGGGATGCCAAGCGAAGGCATTATTTTTTGAACCTGTGCGAGTATGGAATAATCTCCGCATCCGGGGCACCAGCGTACTTCCTGGTCTGTGGCAAAATCTTTTGCTGTTAGAACTGCCGGTTTACTAGCAATCGTTTCATTCATAAAGTATAGTATTGTAGTAAAGTTAGTATATCAGCAACAAGAAAAGTTGATTTGTTAATATTTTAGCATTACGATATAAAAAGATCCTGCATCAGTTTATGTTGTGGGTTAACAGCATATTTTAAAAGATCTGTAATGCCTTGTGCGGCCAGTACCTCTTCATCAATAAAAAAATTGCCGGTAGCGCTTTTTGACGGTTGCTGTAATATATAAAAAGCAGCATCGGCTACAATCTCCGGCTTACGGCTCCGCTGCATCAGAAAATCTCCTCCCAATAAATTCTGTACGGCGGCGGTGGCAATAGTGGTTTTTGGCCAGAGCGCATTAGCGGCTATGGTATCTTTTTTTAATTCTTCCGATAAACCGAGTACTACCATACTCATCCCGTATTTGCTCATGGTATAAGCCAGGTGCGGTGCAAACCAGCGGGCGTCCATATTTAATGGAGGAGACAAATTGAGAATATGCGGATTAGAGCCTTTTCTTAAATATGGAATGCAGGCCTTGCACATTAAGAAAGTGCCGCGAACGTTTATACTGTGGATAAGGTCAAATCGTTTGGCTTCGGTTTGTTCGGTAGGAGACAAATTAATGGCACTTGCATTATTTACCAGAATATCTATCCCGCCAAATTCTTCCACTGTTTTGTTTACAGCGGCTTGTATGCTTTCTTCAAATCTTATATCCAGTTGAAGGGGAAGTACTTTGCCATTGCCTGCTTTGGCAATCTCTTCGGCAGCAGTGAAAATTGTACCCTCTAATTTGGCAGTTGGTTCAACCGTTTTTGCCGCAATAACAATGTTTGCGCCTTCCTGTGCCAACCGAACCGCAATGGCTTTACCAATTCCACGGCTGCCACCTGTAACGAGCACTGTTTTTCTGTAAAATAGCATGTTTTAGGTATGAGGTGTGAGGTATGGGGTATGAGGTAAAAATATAAATTATATAGAACAAATGCGCAACTCTTGTCTAAAGAAAGTGTACAATTTTAGAATTGATTGTTTAACCCCAAAAGGGCAATGTCGTTAAGTTAAGGTTTTGAGTCGCGGGTTCCAGGGTCCCCTCCTTGAAAAGGAGGGGACCCTGGAACCGAACTTCAAAATCTTTAACTATATGTCACCCCTTCGGGGTTTTTACCTCATACCTCATACCTGATCAATCAATGCATCGCCTCTGCCATATCAATCTTCTTTCCTCTATTACCTTTTACCATCAATACAACGGGCACACATACCAGGAACAATATGCCGAGGTAAAGAAACACATCCATATAAGATAATACTGCCGCCTGCTTGGTTACAATGTAATCAAGAGACTGATAGCCGCTTTTTAAAGCTGCATCCGCGGTCATGCCTTTCGACATAAAATTATGCTGCAGGCCGCTGACCCGCTGCTGAACCGACGGATTGTTGATGTCAAGCTTGCTCACAAGGTCGCTACGGTGCTGGATATTCTGTGTTGCCAAAAAAGTAGTGATCAACGCAACGCCAAATGAACCGCCGAGCTGACGCATCATACCTGTAAAGGCTGCGCCCTGGCCAATCTGCTGCCCTTTAAGCGTAGATAAAGACAGCGTTGTAATGGGAATGAATAACAAACCTAATCCTATACCGCGTAAGATAAGCATCCAGAAAAAATCCGGGGCTCCTGTATCGGGCGTCAAAATTTTATACCCCCAAAAACTGTATCCGAAGAATATAGCCATTCCTGCAGCAACGAGATATTGTTGCGGAACACCTTTTTGTAATATCCTGCCGATTATAGGCATCATGAATGCGGTGGTCAGTGCAGCCGGTATCATCAGCATACCGGATTGCTGGGCCGTCCAGCCTAAGGTTGACTGAGTATACAGTGGAATGATAAAGGTAGATCCATACAATCCAAAGCCAAGTAAGAAGGAAAGTATCGTTCCTACCCGGAGATTCCCGTTCCTGAGTACCCTCAGGTCTACGATAGGATTTTTATAAGTGAATTCACGCCAGATAAAAAAGAAGAATCCGAATATAGCAGTCACCGTTAAAAGAATAATCATCTTACTGCTGAACCAGTCATCATCATGCCCGCGTTCCAGCACATATTGTAATGAACCTACTGAAACCGCAAGAAGTATAATACCCCACCAGTCGATTTCTGAAATAGATCTTTTTTCGCCGTATTTGGGACTGCGCACAAACTGTAAAGTAAGAAGGGTTGCAATAACACCTATGGGAATATTAATGTAAAAAATGTAGGGCCATGAAAAGTTATCAACGATATATCCTCCAAGCGGAGGCCCTAATGTTGGGCCGATAATTACACCTAACCCATAAATAGCCTGTGCCATTCCCCGTTTGTCAACAGGGTAAGATTCGGTAATGATGGTCTGCGAAGTTACCAGTAAAGCGCCTCCGCCAACACCCTGCATAAACCGGAACAACACCAGCTCCCATATTCCGTTTGCATTACCGCATAAAAAAGAACATAAAGTAAAAAGCATGATAGAAGCCGCAAAATAATTTCGTCTTCCGAACTGCTGTGATAACCAGCTTGTCATTGGAACGATGATAACATTTCCAATGGCATAAGCTGTAATTACCCAGCCCACTTCCGTCATCGTAGCGCCGAGGTTACCACGCATATCATTAAGCGCTACGTTAACAATGGTAGTGTCAACAATCTCAAGCAGCGCACAGAAAATGGCAGTAATGGTAATGATCACCCTCCGGGAACCATATTCAACCAGAGAATTTTGTTCTAGCATAATGTAATTTTAGGTATGAGGTGTGAGGTATAAGGTGTAAATGATTAATGATTAATGATTAACGAGAACCTTCCTAACAGAGATAAAAAATCAATTATTCAGCATCTAACCGTTAATAATTAATCATTAATAATTACACCTGATACCTAATCAAGATGTACATCCACATTAACATTCATCCCCGGACGAAGCTGCTGAATGATGGGATCGCTTGCATTCTTAAATTCAATTTTTACAGGCAGTCTTTGTACCACCTTTACAAAGTTACCACTGGAATTATCAGGAGGTAACAACGCAAAACGGGCGCCTGTTGCCGGAGCGTATGATGATAACGTTGCTTCAAAATCATGACCCGGGAACGCATCTGCATGAACAACAACCTTTTGACCGATCTTCATTTTATTAAACTGCGTTTCTTTAAAATTAGCCACTACCCAAACATCCTTATTTAAAACAATGCTGAATAATGACTGACCCGCTGTGATATATTGACCCGGCTGAATATTTACCTTGGAAATCAACCCGTCTGTTTGCGCTACCACCGCAGCATAAGAAAGATTTAACCTGGCATCATCTACATCCGCCTGACGTTGTTTAATGATCGCATTGGCAACCCCAATCTGTTGTGAGGTGGCATTTGTTGCAGAAGATACCGCACTGGATGAACGGCTGGCCTGGTTTTTCTGCTGCTGCAACACCGCTAACTGGGCTTCCATTGTTTGCTTCTGCGCCAGTGCCTGTTCGTATTGCTGTTGTGTAACGGAATGATCTTTAATCAGGTTGGCATATCTGTCATAATCCTGTGTTGCCCTTGTTACATTGATCTTTGCCACTTGTATCTGCGCATCAATGGTTGATACGCCGGCCTGTGAGGTAGCAATGTTGGCCGTTGCCGCAGAAGAACTTGCTCTGGCAGCATTAAGATTGCTTTTTGCAGTTGCCAGTGCAGCTTCTGCCTGCTCCAGCTTAATTTTAAGATCTCTGTCGTCTAACACCATGATGGTATCGCCTTTTTTTACCTGCTGGTTATCTTTTACATTTACTGCAACAACATAACCGGAGATCCTTGGAATTACCGGACTGATATTAGCTTCCACCTGTGCATCATCCGTTTCTTCGTGATGCTGGGCATGATTATATTTGGTAAACCCAAACCATCCGCCAAATATTACCAGTAATGCAAGTACAATGATAAAACCCTTCCCTTTTTTCTTAGGGGCTTCCGCTACGGGAGAGGCTGTAGTAGTTAGTTTCGCCTGATTGGTTCTTGTTTCCATAAAAATTCCTTTATAATTAAAAGTGGGTTATTTATTTTCTGTTTGATTGTTTAAAAGTCCTGCTGATTCTAATAATTTATTATACGCAACGGTGGCGTCTGCTTTGGCAAATGCAAAATTCAGTTTTGCCTGCAGTTCGGCAACTTCTGCTTCCAGCAATTCTGTTGTAGTAACCAGTGTGTTGTTATATTTATTTTTAGTGATCTTGTAGTTCTCCGCTGCCTGCTCAATCGCTTTATTAAAAACTTCCAGTTTTTTCTGACTAAGAATAACATTTTGGTAGGCCTGGTTAATCTGCAAACGTATGGCATCATTCAGCATGTCTATGTTAGCCTGCACCTGCTGAACCCTGGCCTGCGCCTGTTGAACTTTTGATTTTGTTTTCCAGAGCGAACCGATGTTATACTGAACACCCACCCCTACATTTACTGCATTTGTTATGGTAATAAAATTAGGAACATAAGCGGCTATATAACCTCCGGTAATAGCAACACTGGGATATAATTCACCCTTAACTGCTTTAACTCCTGTGATAGCTGCTTTTTCACGAAAAGACAGTGCATTGGCATCCTTACGATTTTGAATGGCTAATTGTTCCCACTCAGCAATTGTTTTTATATCAGAGGGTTTTGTAAGACTGGAAGAATCGGGTACCAACACCGTTTCTTCAGCAAGAC
>CAXTDO010000043.1:0-15793 GCA_964242315.1 uncultured Flavihumibacter sp. | reverse complement strand
TTCGGGAAACAAAGTTTCCTCTTTCTGCAGGTAGGCAACGATCAATGTATATACTTCTTCGGGTTCATCCTTCTTCCTGGTATAATCTACGGTATTATCAGTTGTAACCGGAATGCCACCCCAGGTGCGGGTAAGAAAGAAATAGCTCAGTGCCCGCAGGAAGTATGCCTGTCCGGCTGCCCTGTTTTTTTCATCAACGGAAGCGGTTGCTTTATCGTAATTCAGGATCATGGAATTACACGACTTGATGGTAGCATAAAAGCTGCTCCACCAGTTGGTCATTCTGTCGTTGGAAGAGTTCGGCTGAAAGGTATCGAAATCAGAAAAGGAAAGTTTGTTTCCGATCCTCGCTACGCCCACATCATCGCTGCCATAGCAAGTAGCAAAACCGGCAACCTGATTAAAGGCCACATTATTCAATGCATATAGCCCGGTGGCTGCCAGTGAAAGGTCGTTGGCATTGGTATAGAACTGTGTTCCTGTAGGTACCTGGGGAGTTTCCTTTAGCAGATCTTTGCTGCAGGATGCCAGGAAGAAGATGGTTAGAATGACAAGATATTTTTTCATAAAATTATTTTTCGTTGATTAGAATTTTGCGTTCAGTCCGAAGGTAAGCGTGCGGGGATTAGGGTAAGCTCCCAGGTCGATACCCGCTGCAATATCGCTATTGCCCATGGTGTCGGCTTCCGGATCAAATCCTTTGTACTTCGTGATGGTAAGAATGTTTTGAGCGCTTACTGATAACTGTATGTCTCCAAAACCTATCCGGTTTCTGCCGATGGTGTAAGACAAGCTTATGTTTTTAAAACGGATGTAACTACCGTCCTGCAGGTAGTGAGTAGATTCGATATAGCTCCTTCCTGTTTTGCTGGCCGGGTCAGCCCATTCGGAGCTGGTATTCTTGCTGGTCCAGTAATTGGCTGATTCGGCTAAAGTAGGATATTTGATATCGCTGGATGGCGCTGCAATGGCTGCAAAAGTTCCGTTGAATATTTTATTACCTTGCGAACCCTGTATAAAAACGTTCAGTGAAAAGTTTTTGTAAGTAATATCGTTGTTGAAGCCAAACTGGAACTTCGGTGTCGCGCTTCCTGAAATCACACGATCTTCATAACCGATGGAATGATTTCCGTCCACATCCTGGTATTTGTTATCACCGGCTTTGAAACCCAGCGTAGGGTCGTCCTGTATGTATACGCCCTGCCATGGAATCAGGTAAAAAGCTCCCAGCGGATTACCGGGTTTCACTACCTGAATAGAAGTATTGATCAGTCCTGATCCCGGATAGCCTACATAAATAATATCCTGCCCGCCCAGGCTTTCCACCCGGCTTTTATATGAGGTAAGATTTAAGGTAGTGCTCCAGCTAAAACTATTTGATTTAACTGGCACGGCGTTGATGGAAAATTCAACTCCTTTATTGGTTACCGATCCAAGATTCTGCCATTTGGATCCCCCACCGTCATAGTCAGGAATGGTTTTCTGTAGTAACAGGTCTTCCGTGTTCTTGGAAAAATAATCGATGGTAACATTCAACCTGCCGGCTATAAGTCCTGCGTCAACACCGATATCCCATTGTTTGGTAGTTTCCCATTTGAGATCGGGGTTAGGCGGGTTGCCCAGGGTAAAGCCCTGGTAAGAAGTGGTGGTGCCAAATGAATACTGCTGGCCGGACAATAACCCGAGCGTACTGTAAGGTGCAATGGCCTGGTTGCCGGTAACACCCCAGCTTGCGCGAAGTTTAAGATTGGAAAACACATTCATATCCTTGATAAAATCTTCTTCCGACAATCGCCAGCCCGCAGCCACAGAAGGGAAATATCCCCATTTGTTTTTTGTGCTTTGAAATTTGGAAGATCCGTCTGCACGGTAGGTTGCCGTCAGCAAATATTTATCTTTCAGCGAGTAAGTGATCCTTCCAAGAAATGACTGCAATCCCCAATTAGAATAATCGGAACGGATGCCTTGCGTGGAATTGAGTTGCAGCGCATAGTAACTATATGCCGTAGAAGTAAGTCCGCCTCCATCGGCATTGAAGCCGCTGTATTTATTGGAGGTTTGTTCATAAACACCCGTTACCGTTAAATTGTGAACATCGTTAAAGATCTTATGAAAGGTGAGGATGTTACTGTTCTGCAGTGTGTAATTATCGCTGTAACCCTGACCTGAAGAAATATTGGTTTGGTTGATCCACTCGTTATTGAGGTAAGCGCTTCTGTAAAAATTTGCATCTGCACCAAAGTTGGTACTGAAGCTCAGCCAATCGGTAATATCATATTTCAGTTTCGCATTAACTACCACCGTGTTCGATTTACCATTATAGTCAGATTCCTTTGCTATCATATAAGGATTCGGGCCGATAGGAGATATGGCATAGCGGTTATACGCTCCCGTTGCAGGATCGTCGTAAACAGGCTCAGTGGGCGCCCATGACAGTGATGATATTACCGGGTTGGCTTTGCTTCCCAGGTCGCCATTATTAAGCGACTGGATATTGGTAAGGAAGAGGTTTAGTCCGATACTCACCCGGTCGGTTATCTTGCTATCGATATTAGAGCGAAGCGCTATTTTTTGCTGATTCGTATTGGTTACAATCCCGGATTGATTTATATAATACCCGGAAACATAATAGCGTGATTTTTCTGTACCGCCTGCAACAGCAAGCTGGTAATTCTGAGTAATGCCGGTACGAAACAATTGATCCTGCCAATCGGTTCCATTACCCGGATTAGCGATCACGGTGGTTCCTGAAATATGATTGGCCTGTTCTGCATAGGCAGCAGGGCTGAGAAGTTTATACTTTTTGATTTTGTTAGAACTGAGGAACGTATTGAAGTCGATGGTCATCTTACCGGCTTTACCGCTTTTGGTAGTGATCAATATAACTCCGTTAGCACCCCTGGAACCATAGATGGCAGTAGCAGAGGCGTCTTTCAGCACTTCCATAGATTCTATGTCATTTACATTGATGTCCTGGAAGCTGGTGCTTCCCAGTGCTACCCCGTCCACCACAAATAACGGATCGTTACTGGAATTGATGGAGTTGGTACCCCTGATACGGATTTTTACTACACCGCCCGGCGCTCCGGAGGCGCTGTTGACAGCTACGCCGGAGGCCCTGCCCTGTAACGCCGAACTAACGTTTACGACTGGCTGATCTTTATAAGCAGCAGCCGAGATAGTAGTAATAGACCCGGTAAGGTTGGTCTTTTTTTGCGTGCCATAACCTACCACCACAACATCCTGCAAACCCTGTCCCAGCGATTGCATTTCTACCTGGATATTGGTCTGGTTGCCTACAGCAACTTCTTTGGTAATTAAACCTACATAACTAAATAATAGCACCGCATTTGCGGGAACGTTGATTCGAAAGCTTCCGTCAGTACCGGTTTGAGTAGCCTGGCTGCCACCCTTTACCTGAACCGAAACACCGGCGAGAGCGGAATCGGCGGTGGAGACTTTCCCGTTGACCGTTTGCTGTGCAAACAGCCCGTAGCCAGGAAAAAGAAAGATGATTAAAATGGATAAATTTCGCATAGTGAGAGATTGATTTCATGTTAAAGAATAAGCATACATCGGTGTTCGACAACTAATGTATGTTAAATTTAAATTATTTCAGTCAGGTATGGCGTGAGTGAATTTGTAAACTGTTTGAACAACCGATACCATTAACAACCTATTTTTTTACGAGCTTTAGCATAACAACGTTACTTCCCTGCGTGATCCTTGAAAAATAAATACCGGGAGCATAACCACTTCCAAACTGAAACTGGCTTTTTGTACTGATATGGTTCTTTACTTCAACGATCCTTCCAACCGCATCGGTAACTTCCAATTTTATATTGTCAGTTTGATTATAGCCTTTTAAATTAAGTGAAAAGCTGGTGCTGCTTGGGTTGGGGAAAGCCACTGCATTCAATGTATTGGAGACGCTTGCATTAACAGAGGCAGCGTCCGCACGAACGGTGTTATTCTTACAGACAACGGAATAAGTAAAGCAGCACGAATCACGCTTGCCCGACAAACGGTTGGTGCGTTCATAACAAATAGTGTAAGAGGTTGGCCCAAAAACTGGTTGGCCATTGACCGGTCCGCTGTACTGCCTGTAGGTGTCGATATGGCTATCGAACTCTGCCAGGAACCTGGCGGAAATGTTGCCTATATCGTTCCACCTGTTTTTATTATCAAATCCGTTAAGATGAACATACGGTTCATAAATGGTAGTATCCGATGGATTGTTATAGTAGTTATCCGGTTCACCAGGAATCCAATTGGTGTAAGATAATGGTTCGCCCGTAACCCAACTGAATTGTCCGGCTTTACCGGTGTTGTATAAACCGATCCATCTGTATCCTTGCCGGGTTGTGTCAATTACCTTGCTAACGATAAAATTATTTTCGGCTTCACTGTTAATCGTAACAAGATAGCCTCCTGCATTGCTTGCAATCTTCCTGGCATCAGACCACAAATACTCAGCGCCTGATTCGTAATATGCATGACCGTTAGATACTCCTTTCAAAGTGAGCTTATCACCGTTTCCGATGTTATAGCTTTCAGGAAATACGGCAGCCGGTGCAATCCAGGAAAGCGTTCCCACGCAGTTAACTAAGTCGGTATAAATAGTGCTATCTTTCGGGCAGGTAAAAGCATTCAGAGTGGTATCGGATAAATTGCCATCACCAAGTAAACCAAACGTGAACGGACTGAAATCTGATAATGGCTTGCTTACAACAAAGCCTGAATCTGTTGTACCTGGCCTGAGCACTGTTCCATGTTCCGGTATCCACTGCCCGTTTACAAAGTGGGCTACAACAATGCCATCAGCGGCCGAAGCGCCGGCAATGGCTTTTTTAAGTGGCAGCATAATGCTGGCACCGGCACCCGATAATTTAGAAATGTTCCAGTATTCAGCAGACGATACACCTCTTAAAGGAGCCGCCACTTTCAGATTACTATACTCCGAATTAAAATATGCTGCCTGGTATGATGAAGGAGCATTTGAAGAAGGAATGATAGTGGTTGATCTATAGTAATCATAGATATATAAACTGCCGGGCCTTCCTAAGGGAAAGGTGTAAGCCATGGTTGAATTAGTAAACCGGCTTAGTGGCCCGATCACGTAACTTTGACCTGTGATACCAGTTGTAATTCCATTGGTAACATCCGGATCTTTTACTGTTATTACGCTGCTGTCGGATGTGTTTAGCGGTCCTTTCAGTAGCTCAAGCCTGCCAACGGTTAACGGCTTTTTTAAAGTGACGCCTTTGTCTACGAAAAAATATCCGTTAAATCCTATTAGCGGAGTGTTGATCCGCAGTGTTACATGATTCTGTTCATTATTTATTGTTCCGCTGCTTACAGTAAGCGACTGCCCACGTGAATCAGTTCCATATATCCTTGTACCAAAGAAGTCACCACCATTCATTTCCAATACAAATTTCACGGCATTATTGGTGGTAGTACTATTGGTATGAAAAGTTCCTCCTGTTTGTAAAAAGTCGCGACTAACAGCCAGCGTGGAACCGCCAAGGGGGTTGTTATAATCCTGCAGGGAAAAGTTGCCTCCGCTTTGTGAAAAAAAGACGACCTGTAAAGAGTAATTTGTTGCCGCAGTAGCGCTGGTAGAAGCAGCCAGGGCAACTTTTGTATCATCGCCGCCCAGGGAAAGGGTTCCAATGTTACCTGATATGGTGGGAGAACTGTTTGCATTTGTAAAAAGAGTAAGCGTATGTCCGTTGGTGCTACCAATACCCACCATACTGATGGTACAGCCATTTGGTAAAGCAAGTGACGCATCGGTTGTTTGCTCATAAAGGTTTACGCTCAATAACCGGTATGAGGAACTGGAATATTTTATCCTGCCTATTTTTCCCTGAATAAAAATACTTGCGCCGGAAATATACTGGTAGAATTCTGGAGGAACACCGGGGTTTATAAGGAAGTTTGGTTTGAATGTGGCGTCAGGTACGAGTGCATCCAGATTGCTTAGGATAATGTAGTATGACACCTCAGCAAAAATTAGAGATGATTGATCGCATGAAATGTACGCTGAATTTGCGCCTGAAATAATAGCGCCGTTTTGTCTTACGGTAAATACCGAACCGGGTTCGGCAGTTAACGTTGCTCCATTGCCGTTAGTTACCGGCACCCTGCCTATAAACGTCAATGATCCGCCACTGAAACCAATAAGACCCGTGGCATGTGTTTCGCCTTTAAGCACTAAATTGAAAGGAACATCTTGGCTGGTGCTGTCAATCAGGCTTACAAATGAAATATATAAATGATTCAATATGGAAAGAGTGCAACCAACGGAAGTATACAATTTTACTACGTTATCCGTATAATAGCCTCCCGGCTCGTGGCTAACCGATAATGCGCCTATAGTTGGGGAAACATCCATATTTACCAGTGCGCCTGAACTGATAATGACCGAGTCGCCAGCCCCTGGCAAACCGGCGCCGCCGGGCCCGTCAACTGTTGCCGACCAGTTATTGCTGTTGTTCCAGTTTCCGTTGGCAGGCCCTACCCAGTAAAGGTCGGTAGCAAAAACACCCACATTTGCCATCAGGCAAAAAAATAATAAGGTAAATTTTCTTTTCATATAGCTTGTTTAAAATCGGAAACAGGATGTGTTATTATGCAGTTGTGTATGAAGATAATATTAAAAGCATTCTGCGGAGCTAATATAGGCTTTATTTGAATTTGATATTGTATGACTTACGAAGTCTGCGTCTATCTCCAATAAGCAGTTCATTCTAACAATCACTGCCATCCCGAACTCTTCAAAAATTCAACCAGTCGCGGATCTTTAACAGACAATGCCGGAAGCCATACGTCCACACGCTCGCGATTCCACCAAAGGCGCTGCGGATTTCCTGCCTTTGCAAAACTGTAACGGTATAGGATTGCCCTGATATACAACGGCGGTTTGCCGGGAAAGGGATTGCCGGCAAACAAGCTTGCCGCACCCGGATCATTATGAAGCAGTTTCCACACAAGATGCAACGTCCATGGATATTCGCCGGGAGACGACATAGCGGCAAACCACATCTGCCAGTCTAAGCGCAACTGGTAGGGCGCTATCTGTGGCGGCCGTTTGCCGGGGTCAACAGGGAGGCCTTTGTATAAGTAAGGTTTCCAGTTGGCTTTGTCATCAGGATTTTCATCCATCGTTCCTTCAAACACTACATTCAAACGTTCGCGCCCCACAGTGCCAAATGCGCCATAAGTGTTTACGAGATCCAAAGGGTCGAACGATGTGTTCATGATTTGCCCGGGAGATAGCATGTTGATTACAGGTTGAACGCTAAGAACTGCAATAACAACGGCAACAATCCATGCTGTAGTAAGCATGGGTTTTGATGATTCGGTGCGGCTGGCGGCCGTTGCTGCCTTACGTACAAGCCGATGGGGAAGTATCCTGCACCAGAAACCGTCATCAAAACAGGCCAGTGCAGGAATGATAGTCAGCCAGTTTAAAAAGGAAAGGTTGCCGCTTACAATGATACTGAGCTGAAATAACACAATTACTACTCCCGCAATATGACGCGCAAGTCGTGGCCAGAATACGAACCATGGTGCCACGAGCTCCGCCAGAAAATTAAACCAGACTCCTATCTTTAAAGATGTGCGGGGTAGAAAGTGGAACCACCGGCTTAACGGACCAGGGATTGGTTGTGTTTCAAAATGGTAATAAAGGGCAGTACCATTACGCCATATCTCATCCCCGCGGATTTTGATTAATCCGGCGCCCAGCATAATACGGAAAACCAGCCATCGGAACAATACGATCACAGGCATAGGCGGTGCATACCTTGGAAACGGACGCAGGTCGAGTAATGGACAAAGAAAGATAGCAAGAAAGCCTGTCTCTATTAGCTGAATCTCCCAGCCGTATCCATACCATTCTTGTCCTGCATGAATAAAGGACATGTATAAAAACCAGAGAGCAGCGAGCAGCGGCACATTTGCAAAGCCTGCAATTACAAAGCAGGCCAGTGCAAAGCCGATCCAGGCGGTAGTTAACAATGCTGTGTCAGAATGCCAAAGCCAGAAAAGTGATGGCAGACGAAGAAAGCCAGCGCCATCTGACCCGAGTGCGTGACTCACCTGCTTCAGATAAATACCTACCGGAAGCAACCCATCAGCACCGATCAGGGGAACAATCTGCTGGATCGCTACAAGAAAGGCCACTGCGTAAATTACTCCCAGCAAGCGAAGAATGACAAAGCGGGTAAGCCAGTAGGTTGGAGGGCTAGCAGAATTCATAACACCACGCTGGAATTAAGTTAAGCATGAAGTTACGTATTGAGCTGGTAAGTGTAGCCTTGGAAATATTTTTTTTAAAAGCCGATATCTGAACTGTGATTTATTGATTTAATGATGGACTATGATTTGTATCGCATCACAGTCCATCATTAAATCAATAAATCACAGTTCAGACAATTGCCTAAGATTACGACTTCTTCTCATTGCAATTAAACATCCATTGTACGCCATACTTATCTGTACAGCTACCAAAATAATCTCCCCAGAACATATCCTGAAGATCCATTGATACATGTCCGCCCTCGGATAGTTTATCAAATAATTGTTTTGTTTCCTCTCTTGTATCGGGCTGAAGATTAATATGACTGTTGTTGCCAAAATTTACTTTGAATCCCATAGTCTCCGGTGCATCGGTTCCCATTAAATTGTGACTGCCGAGAATACGCAGTTCAATATACATTACCAGATCTTTATCTTCTGCTGCCATTGGAGGGTGGTCGGGCGACTCAGGAATGTCGCTGAACCTCATTATTTTGCCGCCATGAAATTCACCACCAAAAACAGTTTTGTAGAAGTTGAATGCTTCCTCTGTGTTGCGGGGAAAGTTTAAATAAGTGCTAACGCTTGCCATGTGTTGTAGTTTTATTGATTAAAAATTTTGAGCTTTGAATAAATCCAAATTCAACATAAAGATATAGTGAGGAAGAAAATTGCGTAGCGTGTTAAGCCGACATTAAGAGGGTAAAATGCGACAAAAAATATTAGTGTTGTGTCAGCTATCAGCTATCAGCCGTCAGGGATCAGCAAATCAAAACCTGATAAGCTTTCCTACTGATAGCTGACGGCTGATAGCAATAATGTTTAACAATCACAATTAAATTCTACAGATGACCGCTCATGACAACCAATCTATAATATTTTCTCCAGCTACCTTGCGTAGATTCGTAACAGAGGTTTTTGAATACTTTAATGTGCCTGATGAAGATGCAGTAATCGCAGCAGACGTATTAGCATACAGTGATGAACATGGAATAGATTCACATGGTGTGGCAAGGTTAAAAACATATTATGATCTGCTAAAAGCCGGGCGAATAAATCCGACGCCAAAAATTTCAGTAATCCGTGAAAAGGGAAGCGTTGCTACGGTGGATGGAGACAATGGCCTGGGCCTGGTAGTAGGCCCTAAATGTATGGCGATCTCCATGAGGAAAGCTACAGATTACGGATCAGGATGGGTAAGTGTGTGTAATACCAATCACTATGGCGCTGCAGGATATTACCCGGTAATGGCTTTGAAGGAAGATCTTATAGGCCTTTCCATGACTAATACTACCGCAGGTGTGGTGCCATTTAACGGTTCGGTAAAAATGCTCGGCACCAATCCTATTGCTATTGCATTTCCGGCATTAAAAGAGCCACCTGTTGTGATTGACTTCGCTTCCAGCACGGTGTCTTATGGCAAGGTGGAGATTGCACAGAGAAAAGCGCAAATGATACCAACAGGCTGGTGTATTAATAAAGAAGGACATTCCACCAATGATCCGGTTGAGATGACGGATGGCGGCGCTTTGTTACCTCTTGGCGGAGATCAGGATGGAAGCGGTCATAAAGGCTATTGCCTTGCAAGCATGGTTGATATTCTTACGGCCGTTTTAAGTGGCGCTAACTGGGGACCGTTTGCAGTGCCTTTTGCCATTAACGCAACCCATACAAATAAACAGGTCGGAAAAGGAATCGGTCATTTTTTTGGGGCGTGGAACATTGACGGCTTTTTCGACACCAACGATTTCAAAAAAAGCATGGATGAATGGATCGTAACCATGCGAAATACAAAACCGCAGCCGGGTAAAAAGGTATTGATTCCCGGAGACCCGGAACGGGAAGCATATCAAATAAGGATGAAAGAGGGCATTCCTGTAAATGCATCGGTGGTTGCTTCTTTGCAGGATATCGTCCGTGAAACCGGCATCAAGCTTGAGTAGTGAAATGCTAACCACAATATTGCCACTTTTTGCTATCAGCGGTCAGCTATCAGGAAGAAACGTTTCGCACATTGATCTCCTGACTGCTGATAGCTGAAGGCTGATAGCCAATAAATGAGTCACATTCGACACTTCCCTTAGCACTATTCCGAATTTTTTGCATCATCTTCATATCTCTCGTGTTTTTCTGCACCGCAATAGCGGCAAACATGCTGAGAACAAAGACCATAGCGTAAAAGCCTTTCTCACTTCTTGAAAGTCCGGCGTTCCAAAGCCCTATGGTGAGCAGCACAATAGATAAGATAGTTGTAAACCAAGAGATGCCATAGTAGATGTTTGTAACGGGTATGCCTTCCATTTGGTCGCGTACCGCTTTTTATACGGATATGGCAGAGAAGCCAGGATAGCAGAAAGAATTTTTTTAATTATTTTTTTGTTTAATTCGGTAATAGCAACTTTACCAACATAACAACGATTTATTAATGATACGTTTACACCTGCTGATTATTTTTCTCTTGTTGATTCAAAGAAGTAATGCGCAATGCGATTCTACTGTATTTAGAAACACAGGGACCTTTATACATGACGTGAGTCTGATAGACTCAAATAAGATTATTGGCGTGGGAGATAACGGATATATTATTAAGTCGATGGATGGCGGAAGGCACTGGAATAACATTCAGAGCTATACAATTTTTCCTCTTCAGGCAGTTCAAATGTTACCTGACGGGGTTGGATACGCGGTAGGCACTTACAAAAATGTTTTGAAAACAGAAGACGAAGGCGACACCTGGTTTCCACTATATGTAAAGAGCGAGACGAATTTTCCAAATATTTATGACATTTATCACGACCTGTTTTTCCTGAATAGGGATACCGGCTTCATCGTTGCAGACCAGGGCGCCGTATTATCTACAAAAGACGGAGGTAAAGCCTGGAAGAATACCCTGTTAGGCACCGGAAATTTAGAATCAGTAACCTTTATAAATGACAGCCTGGGATTTATTTGCGGAAATACCAACGAAATATACAGAACAGTCAACCGCGGTGAATCCTGGACAAAAACTGCTGTGAACGGTTTTATCTACGCTCAGGCGCTAAAGAAAATCCGGTTTATAAATGACACCACTGGGTTTGCTATCGGTACCAATGATCTAATTGTAAGAACTTCCGATGCAGGCATTACATGGACGGTGATTGATGTGCCCAGAGGAAACAATTATTACAATGATATCTATTTTTTTTCGCCACTGAAGGGTATTGTTATTGGAAACCAGGTGGGAGGAGCGATGTTACAAACGTCGGATGGAGGTATTACCTGGCAGGTAAAGTTTGATCTACCAGCCAGGTACACCTCTTACTATTCCATTGATGCAGATAAAAATAAGCAAAAAGTGATTATCGTTGGAGGCGGCGGTTCTGATCCATTAGGAAATAACGGTCGAACGATTTTGTCCACGATTGACGGAGGATTATCTTATAATGATATAAGTCGCAACGGCCGGATCGAGTATAAGGATATATTCTTTTTAAATGATTCAAGTGGCTATATTGGAGGAGATGAAGGATTGGTATACAAAACCACTGATAATGGTGAAACATGGAAGCCATTACAATACGTTCCATCCCTGATTTCCAGCAACCCTGTCAGAAGACTTTTTTTCCTGGACTCAATTACCGGCTTTGCCGCCAGCGATCTTCTCTATAAAACACTTGACGGCGGACAAAACTGGATGAAAATGACTACCCCTGGCGAGGCACTTCAATTCAATGCGATGACTATCTTTTTCTTTAACAATGCAGAAGGCCTTGTTCAGGATGGAGCTTTTATTTATAAAACATCTGATGGAGGAACAACATGGAACATGGTGCTGAGATCAACGACATTTTTTAGAAATTTCTGTGTAACGCCGGATGGCAGATGTTTTGCCGTCGGTTCTGGCGGCAGTATATTTCGTTCAGGCGACAAGGGAAATACCTGGACAAAAGTTGACTTGCATACCAATGAATACCTTGTAAGTGCCTATTTCTATAACGATCAAATTGGATTTATCGGTACTTCAGACAGTACTTTATTCAAGACCACAAACGGAGGCAATACCTGGGAAAGAATAAATACGGGTATCAAGTACCTTGAGCTGACGGCATTTCGCTTTCTCAGTCCGCTGGTCGGTTATACCATTGCTAATAATAATGGCGGATTAACTTTAATTTACAAAACAAACGATGGAGGTTCCTCATGGTTTATTGTGCAGAGGGAAAATGAAAATATCAGAATGTCAGGATTTAATAACCTGTATTTTGCAGGTCAACGAGGATTGATTGTTAAAACGGATAGGCTGGTAAAGCCAGGCATTCCTGGTTATATTAATGGTCCGGACAAAAGCTGCATTAATTCAAAATCAAATTTTTTCGTAGGTGATATGGTAAACACCGGTTTCAGGTGGTCGTTAGATGGCGGTGGTATTAATACATTTATTAATAACAAAGACACGGTATTATGGAATATGATCGGTACACATACTTTATCCGTTACCGCTTTTAATGTTTGTGGAACGAGTGCTCCACGCGAAACTACTACAAATGTAATTTTGTTTGAGCCTATCATTACAAGAACAGATTCTATCCTTACTGCCACCGAAGGAGTATCCTATCAGTGGTACAGAAATAATCTTGTTATTCCGGCTTCACAAGGCGGTACTTCAAAAACCATCAAACCGGTAATTCCGGCAAGTTATACAGTAAACGTCACCAGTGCTTACGGATGTACGGTTGCGACCCCCGCTTACGATTTCGTGGTAACACTTCCATTGAAACTACTTGGTTTCACGGGGGCCCTTAATAATGACGGCACTGTTGATTTCAACTGGATTACCTCCAACGCATCGCGAACCAAATTGTTCAGGCTTGAAAGGGTTGCAGCAGATGGAAGGTACATTGCAGTCGATAGTACCCCTGCCTTGAATAATACATTCATTCAACAATATTACCGTGGGAAAGATATTAACCCTTCGTCAGGTTTAAATTATTACCGGTTATGCATTGTAGATATAGACGGCGAGATCAATTACTCTTCCGTTATTGTTATTGATGTTACAAGAAAAAATAAAAAGCAGGTACAGGTGTATCCTAACCCCGTAACTTCCAACACAATCGTGGTTGCAAAAGGAACAGAAAATATCCTGAAAGTAACGATATATGATTTATCAACCAGGATACTAAAAACTTACTATAATAGTTCCAACGAAGAGCTTTTTAAGATCAATGTGGGTTGGCTCAGGAATGGCACTTATTTTATTCAGATTCAGGAAGAGCGTTCAGTTAGAACTGAAAAAGTTATAGTGAATAAGTAAATTAATTCTCTTAACTCAATGCCGTTGGCCTTTAGCCATTCACACTTTTTCCTGCAATATCCTTTGCAATTTTTTGAGCATCAGCGGCTATTTCACGAATTTGCCCGGTTGCACCTATCCAAAATCCACAAAAGTATAAGCCGTCTTTTCCAAAGTATTTTTGTTTATTGATACTCATTTTTAAATCTTCAAAACGGCTTTTGTCAACATCAATAATTGTTGCATAATCACTGTAATATCCAATGCCTGCAACAATGGCGTCAAACGTTTCTTGTTTACCATCTGAGAAATGAACGGTTTTGCCTTCTATGTAGTCAATACCTCCATAAATAGTTATGTGCTCTTTCCTGATATGCTTTACTATGCCTATGTCCAGCACCGGAACACTTCTGTCTCGTTGAATTTGTTCAAACGGGCCATACGGCATCTTCTGCAGACCCAGTTTAGAAATATCACCGAACAGCAACCGGAGTAAAGGGGCAGTGATGGTGTCTGCTACACGGGGCGGAAGGCTGCCCATCAACAAGCTTAGTTCCAGTATAGGAATACCCAAAATATCACGTGGTATTACGTTTACAGGAGAGCGAACAGACATAGACGGACTTGCACCCTGTTCGTATAGATCAATGGCAATTTCACATGCCGAGTTTCCAAAACCTGCTACCAACACTTTTTGTCCCTTAAAATCTTTGCCGGTTCGGTATCCGGCACTGTGCATGATAGTGCCTGTGAAAGTTTCCATTCCATTAAAGCTAACAGGTTTGGCTTTGGCAAAAGCGCCTGTAGCCATTACAAGAAATTTTGATTGAAATGTTCCATCCGTTGTTTTAGTAATCCAGTAATCACTTTCTTTCTTTATCGATGTAGCCTCGGTATTAAAGATCGGATTGATATTAAATTTCTTTTGATAATCTTCCAAATACTCTATCACTTGCTGGCGGGAAGGATAGCGTGGTATTGCAGTATCGAATTTTTTATAAGGTAAATTAGAAACTCTTTTGTTGGTGTGCAGATGCAGTCGTTCATAATGATTACGCCAGGGTGCGGCAACCTGCGACTGTTTTTCGATGACAATATATTTGAGGCCATGCTTTTGTAAACAAGAAGCTGAAGCCAACCCTGATATACTTGCTCCCACAACAAGCGTTTCTGTTTGTTTCATGGGTATACTTTCTTATTGGAAATTGCTATTTAGTCAAAGGGCACAAGGGATCCTGCTAAAGAATATAGTACTTAATGAAACATCATTGCTTTATTTACAACCATAACCGGGTTCAAGTCTATCCTTTGCCAGGCCTGGAAGGCCGCACTTCTATTTTGCTGGGTAATGTACGGGGATGCATGTTTAAAATATCTGCCACCATCTGGCCGATATCTTCAGGTTGTATCTTCCATGCGTCGGCATCAGTAGGCATATGATCATCAAAATGCGTAGCAACCGAACCGGGCATGATAGTAGTTACCTTGATGCCATGTTTGCGTAAATCGAGCATAATAGCCTGGGTAAATCCTACAAGACCGAATTTACTGGCGTTATAGGCAGAACCGTTCTCAAAAAAGTTAGTACCGGCAAGGCTTGCGATGGTAATGATATATCCTTTGGATTGTTTCAAAGCTTCAAGACTTGCTTTCACACTATTGAAAACACCGGTAAGATTAGTATCAATGGTATCTTTCCAGTCTGCCTCAGTTAAGCTTTCGATAGAGCTAAAATGACCAACACCTGCATTGGCCACGAGAACATCAAGCTGGCCGAAATGATCGATTACTTTTTTAATGGCTTCTGTTTCAGATGCGAGAGAGCTTACATCCGATGCTACCGCTAACACCTTCGATGCATCGCTGCCCAATGATGCCGCAGCCTGCTCGGCCGCAGCTATACTGCGACTGGTGATGGCCACTCTCATGCCATTGTCCAGTAATGTTTTTGCAATTCCATAACCTATTCCTTTGCTTCCGCCTGTTATGTAGGCAACTTTATTATTCGCAATACTCATAAATGTAAAGTGTGATTAAGTGTATAAATAAAATAACGAGCCGGTATAACACAACCCTGAAAGTTATGTCTGTGGCAGTTAACCAAAGTTATAATAATACACCGGTTTTGTAATAGTCATTTTATTTAATTGAGGGGATGACTAAAAGGCCTGAAAGGCCGAAATATCTCAGCGATGGGCAGCACCCATCGAT
>CAXTDO010000042.1:0-15868 GCA_964242315.1 uncultured Flavihumibacter sp. | reverse complement strand
CATTGCCAGCGCATGATACCATTGCCTGTAGGAACTGCTTTTTTTGCCAATGCCGGGTTTATTGCCATTGTTTAAATTATTGAGCAATTGTTCCAGATCTTCCAGTAAAATCCGCCATGATACGCCATCCGTGGCAAGGTGATGAATAACGATCAACAGACGGTTATATTCATCCGTTTCCGGTGTTTGCATCAGTACTACCTTTATTAAGCGACCCTTTTCAATATCAAGGCTGCGCTGGTATGTATCTGCAATGTCCCGGATTAAATCGCTTACTGATCCTGCGGGATGAAGTTCCTGTGTTATCAATTCGCCCTTCTCATTTCCGTATTCCTGCCGCCAATGGTTATTATTGTTACTATAAACAAAACGTAATGCGTCATGATGGCGGATTAATTGTTCTACCGCCTCGCTTATTACTTTTTTCGGTACATTTTTATCAATGGCCAGTAAAACACTTTGATTGTAGTGTGATTTTTCAACAGCATCTTTTGCAAAATACCACTGCTGAATGGGTAACAAACCACTTGTACCTGTTAAAACACCTTGTTCTGCTGATGTTTGTGTACCTGATCGTGATGCTACAATCTGCGATAACGTGGCAATACTTTGATAATTAAAAATATCCGTTACTTCAAACTCATATCCAAAACGCCGCATACGGCTTACCATCTGTATTGTAAGAATTGAATCGCCGCCGAGTTCAAAGAAATTATCATAAATACCTACTTTTTCTATATCCAATAACTCCTGCCAGATGTCTGCCATATGCTGCTCCAGTTCATTTCCGGGCGCTGCATATTCCTTACTGTCCTGCTTACTCTTATCCGGGTCAGACAAAGCTTTTTTATCAACTTTCCCATTCGGAGTTAATGGAAAACTATCGAGATTTACCCATAACGCGGGTACCATATATTCAGGTAGTTTATTCTGCAGACAGGCAATCACAGCTTCCTTATCAAAGGCACCTTCCGGCACTACATATGCTATCAGGCGTTTGTGGTTTTCGATGTCTTCTTTAGCCAAAACAACTGCCTGCCTTACCAATCCGCTTTGTTGCAGCACATTTTCTATTTCACCCGGTTCTATACGGTAACCCCTTATTTTAACCTGTTCATCAATACGTCCCAGGTATTCAATATTGCCATCGGGTAACCAGCGGCCCAGGTCTCCTGTTTTATATATTCTGGATGCACCTTCTTTCGTAAAAGGATTAGGGATGAATTTTTCTGCCGTTAACTGTTCCTGGTTTAAATATCCACGGGCAACCTGTACTCCTGCCACACCTATTTCACCTGTACTGCCAAATGGCGATAAGCCTCCCTCTTTGTTAAGTATATACACCTGAACATTGGAAATTGGTTTTCCGATCGTAATCACATTATGTTCCTGTATAGGTTCATCGCTAAGGCTTACACATACGGTACATTCCGTAGGGCCATACGCATTCACCAGGTATACTCCCTGAGATAACATCTGACGGGCCGCCTGCTCATTCAATGGTTCGCCTGCAGATACCAGTGTTTTAATGGTTCCTAACGATGCTGCTATTATATGCTGATAGGACGGTGGAAGCACTGCCACTTCTACATTGTGTTTATGGATAAGAACTTTTAATTTTTCCGCAGACAGTAGGTCTTCCCTGGTGCATAACACCAGGCAACCGCCGCTTAACAACGTATTAAATATTTCATAGCAGGATGCATCGAAACCAAATGATGCAAATTGCAATGTTTTCATTCCGGGTTGTAATTTCAGGGCTTTAGCCTGGCTTGAGGCTAAATTAGTGATGCCCCTGTGCTCTATCAATACACCCTTCGGTTTGCCTGTAGACCCAGATGTATAGATAACATAACATAAGTTATGTGCTTTTATATCAACGGGCAGATCATCTTTGGATTGCATGCTTATTACACGCCAGTCACTATCCAGTTCGACTACTGCTGCGTCTAAAAAATCATTTAGCCTTGCCCGTACAGCACTGCCTGACAGTATTAAATCCGCAGAGGTATCTTTCAGCATATAACTAATACGCTCTTCAGGATAATCAGGATCAATAGGTACATACGCCCCACCGGCTTTTAAGATGCCTAACAAACCGACTATCATCTCTATACTGCGCTCTATGCAGATGGGCACCAACGTTTCTTCTTTTACGCCTTTGCGCTGTAAATAATGAGCCAACTGGTTAGAACGCTCATGCAGCTCTCTGAAACTTACCTGGTGATCTTCAAATACAAGGGCCGTAGCATCAGGTGTTTTTATTGCCTGCTCTTTAAATAAGTCTATAATTGTTTTTTCCGGCGGGTATGCTGCCGAGGTATTATTGAACTCAACGAGTAAAAGGTTTTCTTCTGCATGCGTCAGCATGGGTAATTTGTCTACCAACTCATCCGGCTTATTCACCACTGCCTGAAGCAATACCTTAAAATTATCCATCATCCGGCTAATCGTTGCCTCGTTGAATAATGCGCTTGAATACTGAACGGCACCTGCTATACCGGAAGATGTTTCCGTTACTCTTATTATGAGATCATACAAGGCGGTCGATGGTTCATAACTATCTCTTGTTAAAACCAATTCTCCTAAACGCAGTTCCGGAATCTCCGGTGTGTTTTGTAACACGAAAATTACCTGGCATAAAGGATTACGGCTCATATCACGTTCTGTTACAACAGCTTCTACCACTTTTTCAAATGGCACATCCTGGTGTTCATAAGCTTCCAGCGTAGTAGCTTTAACTGCCTGCAACAGTTCTTTGAACGATACATCTCCCCTGACATCACTTCGTAAAGCCAGAACATTAATAAAAAATCCAATCAGATCTTCCACTTCTTTTTGCTGCCTGCCTGCCACAGAAGTTCCCACACATATATCCTCCTGCCCACTATAGCGGTGCATCAGCACCTTAAAGGAAGCCAGCAGGGTCATAAACAATGTACAACCCTGTTTGCGGCTTAACGCCTGTAATTGTTCGGACAATTCTTTATCAATGGTGAAACTTTTTACGGCACCTTTTGATACCCAGGCCGTTGGTCTTGCATAATCAGCAGGTAACTGAAGAGGTTCCAACCCTGCCAGTTTCTGTTTCCAGTAGGCTATCTTCTTATCTAATATTGTTCCCTGTAAATACTTTCTTTGCCAGATTGAATAATCGGCATACTGTATTTCAAGCGTTGTTAAACGGGCAGGCCGGGCCTGTCTGTAAGATTCATATAATTCTACTAATTCTTTTACAATAACAGACGTTGACCAACCATCAGATGCAATGTGATGAAGTGTAAAGAGCAGCAGGTGATTGTGGTCATCTATCCTGATTAACTGAGCCCGAAGCATATGATCTTTCGAAAGATCGAAAGGAAGCACAATCTGTTGTTCAATAAATTTATGTAATGCTTCAGGGGCCTTATCCCAATTCACCGTTTCCAGGCTCCAGCGATCCGGTTCCAGTAAAAACTGATACGCCTGCCCTTCTATTTGCCTGATTACTGTTCTCAGCACTTCATGGCGGTTTACGATCGTTTGAAGCGCATACACCAAAGCCTCTTTATCTATATATCCGTTGAGTCGTAATATTACCGGAATATGATATTGAACACTTCCTTCTAACTGATCGATAAACCACAAACGTTCCTGCCCGAATGATAAAGGAACATTTTCTGGTCTTGGTTCCCGATGGATAGGAGGAAGGGCTGAACCTTGCTGCCTGGCTCCCAGTTCCACAGCTATTTCTGCTATAGTAGGATAAACAAAGATTTCTTTAATAGTCAGCTCGATGTTCATCTCCCTGCGGATAGACGCAATTACCCGCATTGCCAGGAGCGAATGACCTCCGAGCTCAAAGAAATTATCATTGATGCCGGCTTTTTCAATATTCAACAGATCCTGCCAGATTTTTGTAAGTGTTTGTTCTATCTCATTACGAGGCGGCTGGTAATTAAGCCTGTTACCGGTAACGCCGTTTTCAATCTGGCTTAAAAATTTCCGGTCAACCTTACCATTACTGTTTAAAGGAAGATAGTGAAGCGCTACTAATTCCGAAGGAATCATATAATCCGGCAACCGCTGTTGTAAAAGCAGCCTGATCTCTTTCTGAAGCAATAAACCAATATCTGAAAATAAGGGCGTATTAGTGCTTTTCACATTACCGATATAGCCTTTTTCGCTATAAGCGGTTTGAATAAAATTGTCTGTAGGATGCTGCTCTAATAATATATTTACCTTAAGAGGATCTTCATTTAAAAAGAGTCTGCAATGATAACCATGCCCCGCCGCTATATTTAATAACCGGGCAACTTCGGTGCTTTCATTATCATCTGCACTAATTATTTCCAACAGATCATGCGATATATTTACCGGATAATCATGAAGAACTTTTGTCAGTTGTTTTTCCTGCCATAAACGGGGATTAGGAGCATCTTTGATAGCTATCGTATCGTAAGCCTGTTCCATTTCGGCAACGTAAGAGTGCTTATTATCATTCCAGTTTTTCCATTTGGGCTCATACGTTTTTTTAGCTATACCAACATGGACAATTACGGTAAAACGATATTGGCTTAATTCATTAATATAAGAACCCTGCTTCCATTGTATTTCTACGTGGGTGATTTGAGGATATATCTGCTGAAGATTGTAAAAATAATCCGGTGAAAAACACAACTCTTCTTCTTTCAGCACTTCCTGTTCCACCGCCCACTTGAATTCACTTGTTGGTAGTGCCTCCTGTAATTTCATTAACTGCAGGCGGCTTTTAAATAATACCTGTAAGCGGTTGTCGCGTATGTCGCCAATAATGATACGGCCTTCGCCTTTTAAAAGAGCGATACTCTTTTCAATAACATTATTCAGATAATCTTTCCCGGGAAAATATTGAACAACGGAATTTAAGATAATGGTATCAACCTGCTCATTTTCTTTTAACGAAATTTCATGGGCAGCACATACCTGCAACTCCGTCGGGCCATAATTTCTTTGTCCTTCACTGATTCTTCTACTAATGCGGTTAATGGAATGCCTTGAGAAATCCGTACCTATATATTTTTTTATCCGCCCGGCAAGCTGATAATAAATCAATCCCGTACCGCAACCAATTTCCAATACCTCACCTGGATTTTGCGCCATTATAACGTCTGTGATGTCTGTCAGCCATTCCCGCATCTGCGCTGCTGCAATGGGACTTCTTGTAAAACTGTCATTCCAGCCAAGGGTATTAAATTCAGGGTCAGCCGTTGTTTCATCTTCTGCCAATACATATTCATTCTCATGAATTTCTTTCCAGCTTAATATCTGCTGGTTGTATAGCGTGTGCTCTTTTTCCCTGACAACTTCCTGCGTTGGTATGTAGTAAGCAGCCAGCCTGTTGATAGCAATGTCATCTCTTTTTATAACTACACAACTATTTTCTACAGATTCAAGCTCGTTTAATACGCTTTCAATCTCACCCGGTTCAATACGGTAACCCCGTACCTTCACCTGCTCATCCATCCGGCCCAGGAATTCCAGGTTTCCATCCGGCAACCAGCGGGCAAGATCGCCTGTTCTGTAAAGCCGGTCTCCGGTTTCACTACTGAATGTATTTGCAATAAATTTTTCTGCCGTTAATTCCGTACGATTCAGATAACCCCGGGCCACCTGTATACCACCGATATATAATTCACCCGGAATCCCTACAGGGCACAAAGCCTCATTTTTGTCTACGATATATACTGATACATTAGATAGCGGTTTACCTATCGGTACAGTATTTTGCTCTTCACTAAAATGATCATGATACTCAATAGCGGTTACAGTTGTTTCCGTAGGTCCGTATTCGTTATAAAAACCAACTTTATCCTTCCACTTCAGTGCTAACTCCTTCCTGCATATATCCCCACCTGCAATCACACGTTTTAAGCTTTCATAATTATCAGGATGTATATTGTCAAGGAAGAAAGGCGTGGCATGTAAATGGCTGACTTTTTTCTCCTTTAAAAAGGTTTCAAAAAGAACCGTATTGTATTGGAGGCCTTCCGGAAAAAGTATCAGTGTAGCACCGTTGAACAGCGCTAAAAATATTTGTTCAACAGAAGCATCAAAACTATAATTTGAGAATTGCAATATCCGTTCATGGCTGCCGATATTAAAACAGGCTGTCTGAGCCTGAATTAAATTTACAACCGACTTGTGTTCTATCATTACACCTTTAGGCCTTCCTGTAGAACCGGAGGTGTAGATGATGTATGCTATTTGTTCAGGCGTAACATCATTAACCTGTAAATCTTCAGGCTGATTATCGATCAAATCCCGATCACTGTCTATTTCTACAATTTGAACGCCTGGTTTAGCCATGATTTTACTACGGCTATTACTATTTGATAAAACGATTTCCGCACGGGTATCTTCCAGTATAAAACTGATACGCTCCATTGGATATTCCAGGTCGATAGGCACGTAAGCACCGCCGGCTTTCAATATTCCCAGTATACCAATAATCATCCCGGGGCTTCTTTCTAAACAAATCGGCACCAATGCATTTTTCTTAACTCCTATGCTTCTAAGATAGTTAGCTAGCTGATTACTTTGTTTATCTAATTCTGTATACGTTAATTCTTTCTCTTCAAAAATCAAGGCAATTGAACCCGGTGTTTTTGCAACCTGCTCCGAAAACTTATCAACCAAGGATTTGTTTGGAAGAATAGTTGATGATAATGCGGCAATACCAAGCAAATGCTTTTGTTCAGGGTGTGTAAGCATTTGCAGCTTTGCGATTTTTTGATCTGGCGCTGCCAGTGCGGAACGAATCAATTCTTTGAAATGTCCTGTCATCCGCTCCATAGTATCCGGACGGTACAGATCGGAATTATATTCCACCAATCCTTTCAGCACATCACCGGATTCCGTTATACTGAAAGTGATGTCAAATTTAGAAGTTAAATGATCGGCAATTTCAATAGAAAGCGCTACGTCTCCCAAACGCAGGTCAGGCACTTCCGGTGTATTCTGTATGATAAAGCTCACCTGGAAAATAGGATTCCGGCTAAGGTCTCTTTCGTTTACTACGGCGTCTACTACTTTTTCAAAAGGCACGTCCTGGTTACTATAGGCATCAAGAGTGGTAACTTTCACCTGTTGCAACAATTCCCTGAACGTCATATCATCCTGCACTTTATTCCTCATCGCCAATGTATTGATGAAGAAGCCAATTAATCCTTCGAGGTCTTCTTGCTGTCTGCCGGCTGTTCCAGTTCCTACGCAAATATCTTCCTGTCCGCTGTAGCGGTGAAGCAACACATTAAATACGGAGAGCAGGGTCATGTATAAAGTGGCGCCTTGCTCCCGGCAAAATTCCCGAACCCGTTTTGACAGATCAGAATCAATAGTAAAACTTTGAAGCGCGCCTCTGACTGTTTGTACAGGTGGCCTTAAAAAATCGGCAGGTAATTGTAAAGTGGCTACGCCATCCAATTGTTTTTTCCAGTAATCAAGTTTATTATTCAGCGTTTCTCCCTGCAAGTAGGTACGTTGCCATATCACATAATCAACATACTGAAGGGGTAATGCCGGCAATGCAGTACCAGAGCCCTTTTGGTAAGATTCATATAAGGCTGCAAGTTCCTTAACCAATATAGACCTCGACCATCCGTCAGATGCGATATGATGAAGATTAATGGCTAATAAATACTGATCGTGCTCTAGTTCTATAAGATGGGCACGAATCATATCATCTTTGGAAAGATCAAATGGCTGCTGTAAAATTTTGTAAATGAATCCGGATAATGCTGGTGAATTATTTTTGTAAATACTACCATCAACAATGTTCAGTTCCCAAGTATCTTTTTCTTTTATAAATTGAAATGGCTGACCCTCATTCTTTATGATTACCGTACGAAGTACTTCATGGCGATTAACAATTTGCTTTAATGCTTCAGCTAAAGCATCAATGTTCAAATCACCCTTCAATCTTAATACTGCAGGTACATGATATTGTATGCTACCATCCAACTGATCTATAAACCATAAACGTTCCTGACTGAATGATAATGGTATATGTTCAGGCCTTGGCGTAATAACGGTTACATCAGGCAAGGTTGCTGCATTTGCTGACTGGTGAAGCTGTGTTGCAAGCAGCGCTACTGTAGGATAATCAAAAATGGCCCCGATAGAAACCTCCACCCCCAAACCTTTGCGGATGGCAGAAATTAATCTTATGGCAAGTAATGAATGGCCGCCCAGTTCAAAAAAGTCGTTATGAATGCCTACCTGGTCTACTTCCAATACTTCTTCCCATATTGTAATTAATTGCTTCTCTACTTCATTCCGTGGGGCTGCATAATGATTGTTTACTGCATCAGATGTGTTTGGATCCGGCAGTGCCTTGCGGTCTATCTTACCATTAGCTGTTAACGGAAAACTTTGCAGTTCCACCAGTACTGCCGGAATCATATACTCCGGTAGTTTTTCTTTTAAATAGGCAATGATACCTTCCTGGTCGAAATATCCTGTTGCCACAATATAGGCTATCAATCGCTTGTTGCCCTGGCTGTCTTCGTTTGCCGACACCACTGCCTGGTCTACCAGTTCGCTTTGCTGCAGGATGGCTTCTACCTCTGCCGGCTCTATTCTATATCCCCTGATCTTTACCTGGTTGTCTACGCGGCCTATAAATTCAATATTGCCGTCTGCCAGCCATTTTACCCGGTCACCGGTGACATACATCAGTGAAGTGTCACTGCTTTTTATAAACGGATTCTGTATAAACTTCTCTTTCGTTAATGCAGCATTGTTCAGGTAACCTTTTGCCACTCCGGCCCCCTCAATATACAACTGCCCTGGTACACCTGCCGGACATAGAGACATATCAGCAGTGAGTACATAAATTCGGTTATCGCCGAACGGCTTGCCTATAGGAATGGCGCCTTCATATTCCTGATGAACATCTACCTCATACAACAGTTTGCCCACCGTTGTTTCCGTAGGGCCGTAATGATTTACCACACGGCAATTACGTCCGCTTTGCCGGATGATGGCCACGTGCTCCGGCTGTAAAGACTCGCCGCCGAATACCAGCAAGCGCCTGGGAAGCAAAGGCGCTCCGTCCATGATCAACGCTTTCCAGTGTGACGGAACAATCTTTACGCAGTCGATATAATGCTTCCGGAAGTAATCGTGCATGCCCTCTATATTGCTGATCATTTCCTTCGAAAAAACATGCAGCGTAGCACCCGAAATCAGGGAACTGAATAAAACCGTATTGCCCAGATCGGTAGCGATGGTGGATACCAACGCAAAAGACTGGCAGGAATTGATGCCCGTACGCTCATCGAGGCCCTGTACGTAATCAGTCAGGTTGCCGTGTGTAACCATCACGCCTTTTGGCTGACCCGTTGAACCTGACGTGTAAATAACATAAGCAAGATTCGGAGCAAAAGCACTTGTGTTCGGGTTTTGTTTGGACTGATCGTTTAAGACTGTGCCGTCTGTTTCTACCAGTTTTATATCAAAGGCAGCAAGTTTTTCCCGGCTTCCCCTGCTGATTACCACTACCGATGCGGCAGAGTCGTGAAGCATAAATCCAATCCGTTCGGGTGGCAGGCCGGTGTCTATAGGTACATACGCCCCACCGGCTTTCAGGATGCCGATTATTCCGGTGATCATGTCCGGGCCCCGATCTATGAACAAGGGCACCAGTGTATCTTCTTTCACCCCGCAACTGCGGAGATAGTGTGCTAACCTGTTTGCACGTTCATTCAGCTCTGCATAGCTTATCTCGGCGCCTTGAAAACTTACGGCTACCGATTGGGGCCATCTGGTTGCCTGCTTTTCAAATAAGGCCACCACCGTATTATTTTCCCGGGGACTGGTGTTGCCTACGCTGAATGCTTGTTTTAAACCGCTTTCTTCTTTTGCACTTAGCATTTTCAATGTTCCCACTGAACTTTCGGGGGTTGCTATCACTGAATGTAACAGCACTACAAAATGCTCCATTATCCGCTCAATACGGTCGCTCTTAAACAGATCGGTGCTGTATAAAACATTGCCCTCCAGACCCTGTGAGGTTTGGGTAAGAAAAAAAGTAAGGTCAAATTTTACCGTTGTAAATTCATAAGGTTCGGTAGACACTACCAGGTTGCCTAATGTGAGATCCGGCACATCAGGTGTATTGCGCAGTACCAGCATTACCTGAAAAAGCGGGCTCCTGCCCGGGTCCCTTTCCTTTACAACCGCTTCCACTACCTTCTCAAATGGAACCTCCTGGTGGGCATAGGCTTCCAGCATGGTAGTGCGTACGGAGGCCAGTAGTTCACTAAAAGGCATATTACCCTTTACCTGGTTGCGCAAAGCCAGCGTGTTTACAAAGAAACCGATCAGGCTTTCGAGTTCCTGCTGCGGACGGCCTGCTATAGAAGTTCCTACACAAATGTCCTGCTGCCCGCAGTAGCGGTATAGTAACACGTTAAAAGCCGCCAACAGCGTCATGTACAGGGTAGCGCCGTGTTGCTGGCTTACCTGTAACAATTGGTGCTGTAATTCGGATGAAATATGAAAGGTTGCCGATGCTCCGTTGGTGCTGCTTTGGGCAGGCCGGCTGTAATCCGATGGAAGCTGCAGGGGCGATAAGCCATCCAGTTTTTCTTTCCAGTAGTCCAGCTTTTTATTTAATAGATCCTCGTGTAAATAGTTGCGCTGCCAGATAGCGTAATCGGCAAACTGAAGGGACATAGGAGGTAATTGTACCGGACGGTTTTCGTTGTATGCACTGTACAGCTCCATAAACTCTTTTACCAGGATGGCCGTTGACCAGGCATCCGATGCAATATGGTGCATTGTTACCACCAGCATGTGCTCATGATCGTTCAACGTAATTAAAGTAGCCCGGATCAAACGATCGTTCGAGAGGTCAAATGGCTTATTAATTAACCTCTTTATATATCGCTGTAATGACTGTTTATCTTCCTCAAATATTCCGCCGTCAATCTCTTCCAGTTGCCAGCCGCCTTTATCTAAAATTAACTGGTATCCTTTTCCATCTGCCTGCCGGATAACGGTACGCAACACCTCGTGGCGGTTGATGATGGCTTGTAATGACTGGTGAAGGGCTTCTTTATTCAGTTTTCCATGAAGGCCTAATACAGCGGGCACATGGTATTGCAAACTACCTTCCAACTGATGGATAAACCACAGGCGTTCCTGGCTGAAGGAAAGCGGGATATGTACCGGTCTTGCCTGAATACCAATACCATTCACAGCAGTCTGTACTTCGCACTGCATCAAGCTTTGCAGCTTTGCAGCCATCAGGGCAATAGTTGGATGGTCGAATATGTCATTGATGCCAAGCTCTGCCCCGAATTCTTTCCGGATGGCTGCAACCATTCTTACTGCCAGCAATGAATGGCCGCCCAATTCAAAAAAATCATCGTTGATGCCAACCTGGTCTGTCTCCAGCAACCGCTGCCAGATCTCCGTTAACTTTTCTTCTGTGTCGTTTCGGGCAGCTAGAAACTGATCTGATACAATAGCCTCCGTTTCAGTTGCGGCTAGTGCCTGCCGGTCTATTTTGCCATTCGCGGTAAGTGGTAATGTCTCCAGTTCCTTCAGCAAAGAGGGAATCATATAACCGGGTAGCGTGGATGATAAATAATCCAGGATCTCCTCTTTCTCAAAATATCCTTCCGGTATGATGTATGCGACTAGTCGTTTGTTTTCGCTTGTGTCGCCGATAGCAAGTACTACCGCCTGCTTCACCCACCCGCTTTGCAATAAAACGTTTTCTATTTCTCCCGATTCAATCCGGTAACCCCGGATTTTTACCTGGTTGTCTTTACGGCCGAGATAATCCACATTACCATCGGGTAACCATCTGCCTATGTCACCGGTTTTATACATTGTTCCGCCGCCATCCCTAAATGGATTTGTTACAAACTTTTCTGCTGTAAGATCCGGCCTGTTTAAATATCCTTTTGTGATGCCTGCGCCGCCAATACAAATTTCACCGGCTACTCCAATGGCTACCAATTCATGCGCCTCATTTACAATATATAATTCCGTATGATCAATTGGCTTTCCGATAGGAATTCCGTTTTGAAGCGCTTCATTTTTTTCTGCTGTATTAAATGTATAAGTGCTGCAGCCTACAGTGGCTTCCGTAGGTCCGTATTCGTTAATTACGGTAACAGGTAATTCTTTATTCAGCAAGTCATTCACATGCGATACAAGCAGGGCTTCCCCACCCACTACCAGGGTGGCAGTAAGTAGTGTGCCATCGGGCAATTCCATCTTTGGCTGTAACAATTCGAGGTGCGCCGGCGTTAGTTTTATAAAATCGTAAGGTGCGTATTTCCAAAGGTTGGCATCTTCAAAAACAGCATTGGCATCGTTCGATCCGATGACGATGGATTTACCGTTCAGCAAAGGCATGAACAGCACCGTAAGAGAAGCATCGAACGTATAAGACAAATGCATAAAGCTGCCGGCGCCCTTCTTATCTGCCAGCACATATTCCGTTTTTGAATTGCATAAATAATTAACAAGGTTCCGGTGCTGAACCATTACCCCTTTAGGATGACCGGTAGAACCCGATGTATAAATGATATAAGCGAGTGCATCCGGTTCAATCTTTATATCCGGATTGCCGGCGGGCCTTGCAGACAGCATTGGATCATCCAGATTAATAACCTGGATCGCATCAATTGCATCTACCGCTGAGATGGATTTCCTGCTGCACACTACTCTATCTGCGCCGCAATCATTCAGGATATATTTAATTCGTTCCAGCGGAAAAGCCGGGTCGATGGGAACATACGCTCCGCCTGCTTTTAAAATACCCCATATCGCAACAACCATTTCGATACTACGTGTTACACAAACGGGAATCAGCGTATTTTTTGTAACACCTGTACTTCTGAGATAACCGGCCAACCGGTTGGCCCTTTCATTCAATTCACCAAAACTGATTTCTTTATCTTCAAAAACAAGAGCAAGCGATCCGGGATTTTTAATGACCTGCTCTTCAAAAAGTTCAACAACATTTTTATTGCCAGAGTCAAGAACGACTGTGTTATTAAATTCCTGCAATAATTGTTGCTTATCCTGCAACGTCAGCAGTTCAATATCTTTTAATTGTACTTTTTGCTGCTGTATAATCTGTAATAAAACATGCTCAAAATGGGCTTTTATGTTTTGTACATAGGCAGCCGGTAATAGAGAGGTATTGTACCTGAAATCGATCGTAACTTCTTCTGCAATGCCGATGGTAACCGTCAACGGATAATTGTTCTGATCGCGAAGCTGTACATTTTCGAATTGTAGCGTCCATTCTTTTGAAGACAGTGTTTTACTTACCGGGTAATTTTCAAATACCAGCAGGGTATCAAATAAATCGCCCGATACACGGGTAAGCGCCTGGATATGCTGTAAAGGCAGATACTGGTATTGCCGTGAAGAAACCTGGTCAACCTGAAGCTGCTGTAACCAATCAGCGATGGCCCCTTCTGCAGACAGGTGTGCGTGCAAAGGCAGCGTATTAATAAACATACCCACCCGGTTCTCTATATCAGGAATATCGTTGGTGCGGCCTGAAACAATGGCGCCGAATACAATATCCGGATTGCCGGTATAACGGTGCAGCAGATGCGCCCATACACCCTGCATCACTGTATTCACCGTTACCCGGTGTTGTTGAACATAATCCTGCAGCCGGGTAGTAGTAGCGGCATCAATTTTCAAAAACGCAGACCGGTATTCACCGATTCCTTTTATACGTTCGGTAGTGGCATTGATGAAAGGGAGCAGTGTGGGCTGTTCTATACTTTGCAGATATTTACGCCAATATTTTTCCGCAGGTTCGTAATCCACCCGTTCCAGGTAACGGATATAATCTTCATAGCGGTCATCTTTTTTTCCTTGCAGTTGTTTTCCGGACACCGCTTGTTCGTAAGTTCTCAAAAATTCTTCCATTAACAAGGCTAATGACCACCCGTCGAACAGGATATGGTGGGAGGTCCAAACCATCCGGTACCTGTCTTCACTGAAGCGTATCAATCCAAGCCGCATTAAGGGCGCCGCCTTAAAATTAAAGCCTGTTTTCAGGTCGGCATCTTCATATGCTTTCAGAGCAACTTTTTGTTCTTCCCCGTTCAACAACCGGTGATCGGTTATATGTACGGTTATCTCCACATCACGGTACACACACTGCACCGGAATGCGAAACACATCATGATAAAAGGCACTTCTTAATACACTGTGATGTTGCAGCAGATAATTCCAGCTTTGCTTAAACACTTCGGGATCTAATCCAACGATATCGCAGCTAAACTGCTCCATGTAAGCTTCTTTGCCTCCGTCGTACAGTCCGTGAAACAACATGCCCTGCTGTAAACTGCTCAACCGGTATATTGCTTCTATTGCATCTTTTCTTTTTCTGCCCTTATATGCCTCTTCTAAAAATGCATGGAGTTCGGGATGGCTGATCTCCGCACCAAGACCATAGTCGGAAGGTGTAAAGACAGTACCTTTTTCTCCTTTTTCCACACAATGGCTGATCAACAACTCCAGATTATCGAGGTAGTTTTTGGTAATGGCTTTTATCGTTTCTTCCGTGTAATGTAAGCGGCTGTATTTCCAGGTAAATGCCAGTTCACCTGTTTGTATATAGCTATCCACCGATAGCTTTTCCTGTACCACCTGTTCGTCACTTACAGCAGCGCCAGTTGCTTCATCTGAAACAGAGAGCCAGCCACCTTCTCTTGCCACATTATTTAATTGGCCGAAGTAGTTGAACATAATATCCCAGGTATCAGCATCCTGCAAGAATGCCTCCTTAATAATATATTTAAGCACTCCATATCCAATTCCTTTGTCGGGCACCCGCCGCAACTGTTCCTTTATTCCTGTTATCCAATCTCCGGCATCAGCGTTTACACCTGAAGCCTCCAATACTACCGGGTACAGGCTGGTAAACCAGCCAACCGTACGGCTGATATCAACGGATTCACCGCTGATAGGTTCTCTGCCATGACCTTCCAAACCGATAGTCACTTTGTTCTTTTTACTCCAGTCGCAAAACGTGCGGGCCAGTGCGGCAAGCAGTATATCGTTAATTTCCGTGTGGTATACGGTAGAAACTTCCCGCAGTAAACGGGCTGTTTGCGCTGCATTTAATTTGATCGTAACCAGGCCCGTATCTTTTATCCGTACTTCTTCTGCCGTTTCCTTATCTACAGGTACAGGTGAATAATTTTTTACAGCCTCTTCCCAATATTTTTGTTGAGCCAGAAGCCGATGGCTTTGTCCGTAATTTTCCAACGCAGTGTACCATTGACGGTAAGAACTGCTTTTACTACCAAGGCTTATATTTTCACCGGTAACAATGGTATTCAGTACATGCTGCAGATCTTCTATCAATATGTTCCATGATACTACATCTACCGCCAGATGATGAATGACAATCAATAAACGGTTATTCTTTTCGGTGTCTGGTGTTTGAATCCACACTGCCCGGAAAATTTCACCTTTTTCGATATTCAGGCTCTGCTGATGAACGCCCGCACGTTCGCTGATGGCAGCGCTTGATAAGTGATCAGGAACAGAACGCAGGTCTTCACTGCTGATTTCCGGTTTTCCTGACCCGTATTCCTGCAGCCATGTACCACTTGTTTGATGATAGGTAAAACGAAGGGCATCATGATGAATGGTTAATGCTGTAAACGCCTGCTGTAATATGAGGGGCAGGATGCTTTTCTCTAATTTTAATAATACGCTCTGATTGTAATGAGAAATGGCTGGCTGTTTTTTTTCAAAATAACTTTGCTGTCTCGGAAATAATCTTGCCGTGTCCGTTAACAATAACTGCTCCGCAATAACTACCGTACGGGGAACACACTTCAGTATGCCT
>CAXTDO010000041.1:14818-16014 GCA_964242315.1 uncultured Flavihumibacter sp. | reverse complement strand
GTCATAAATCTGGCATAACATTCAAGTAAGGAATTATCATAGTTGTTTTATTTTATTATAAATTAAGTTTGTCGGAATAAACTATCACTTTCCTTCCCTCAATCTTAAAACCCACTCCACCACCTTCCAATATTTTAAGCACCTGTAAAATATTATTTTGCCTGCTTATCATTCCTGAAAAATGACCTTTTGAAATAGTTCCTTCGTAAGCAATTTCAACATCATACCATCTTGAAACCTGCCGCATTACCTTTTCTATATCATAAGCATTGAATTGAAACCAGCCGTTCTTCCAGGCCATTACTTCTTCATCATCGGCTTCTACTACTTTGATGGAACCCGTTTTATAAGCTCTTGATTCCTGACCCGGAGCCAGCGTCCTTGTTAAAGTGCCGTTTGATATTTTAACCGATCCCTCCAATAAGGTAGTATTAACAGAGTTTTCATCATGATACGCCATGATATTGAAATGCGTTCCCAACACCTGTACTTGCAAGTCCTGGACGGTTATGTTGAAAGGCACCGCTTTATTTTTCGATACTTCAAAATACACTTCACCTGTAACGGTTACTTTCCTTTCACTTCCTCTGAATATGGTAGGATAATTTATTGACGAAGATGCATTGAGCCAGACACCGGTACCATCAGACAATACCAGATGGTATTGGCCGCCCCGGAAAGTTGACAGCGTGTTATAAACCACCGCTTCGTTATTTTCATTGCCGGCTTTGTAAGCCAGGGTTGCCGCACCTGAATTAATTACTTTAGCATTGCCCTGCTTTACTAAAGTACCGATGCGGGTTGAGTCGAGCTCGATAGCGGACCCGTCACTCAATGTAAGCAACGCTTTGTTACTGCCTGGCATAATAGAATCCCTGATAACCCTCACCGCTCTTTTGAATTGTGTTATCTGTTGAACAGTATGTTTTGGTTGTAACCAAAAATATATACCTATAATGCTGCAGCAAAAAACAGCCACTGCTGTGATCCATGAACCATCCAATGACCGCTTATGTGAAGAAAATGAAACAGGCTTGTTTGTTATATTTTTATGCAAAATGTTATTAATGATCGCTTCGCCCTGGCTTTCTTCAAATTGCGGGCTTTGGCTCACGAACTGGTTCCATGTTGCGGTTAGCAAAGCTTTTAATTGCTCATCGTTATCGGCCCTGGCTAATAAGTCCATTAATTCATAT
>CAXTDO010000041.1:0-14808 GCA_964242315.1 uncultured Flavihumibacter sp. | reverse complement strand
GATAAGTAAGTCTTGGTTTGCTCATCAGCAGCGTAACAGGATATATAATCAGCTTTACAATCCCATCACATCATAAGACAACATTGCTTAAAAAAAGAGGTAGTAAGTTTTAACATTTTTTTAATAGTACAGGAAATTGGTCATCAGTATAATCATGAGGTTGAGACGGGAACGGAGGTGATTTTTAAGAAATCGCAATGCCAGCACCATGTGCTTTTTAACCGTTTGATGGGAGATATTTAATTGACGGGCAATTTCATCATGCCTGATTCCTTTAGTCCGGCTTAAAGTATACACTTTTTTTTGTTGTGATGGAAGCAGTTCTACAGCTTCATCAATAAGCATGCACGTGTCAATATCATTATTATCATTTACACTTTCAACGGCATGGTATAACACCGCATTTACCCACTCCTTTTTCCGTCTTTGTTCCCTGGCAATTTGTTTTAAACAGTTGAAAGCATGATTTCTGGCAACCACCAGCAGGTATGCTTTAAAGCAAGTCATTTCTGAAAGGGAACTTCGGTTGAGCCAGATCTTTAAGAACACGTCCTGCACAATTTCCTGCGTGAGCGGCTCAGATTCGGTAATACGCATGATGAACTCGCCCAGATGGTTATAATAAATCTGGAAGAGTTGCCCAAAAGCGTTTTCATCACCTGCTGCTACCTTTAAAAGCAGGAGCTTTTCATTAGTTGTTGTGTGAGAAGACAAGCAGTTAGCGTTTGGGATGATTTAAGATATGTAGTGACTAAGATAAAGATTTTAACTGTAGTTGGTCAAAGAAACCAAAAAAACTTTATCGCGTTGAATACGCACGTTACATTTGCTGCAGATCTCTGTTGCGTATTTTTCTTTCTTACTAATAATTTTAAATTTACTATATGTAATTAACTGTTGTGTGTTACACGTTTAACATTTGTTCAATGTTAAAAATTTAATTGCACAAAACCTCATTTTTAAACGTATATTTACGATACGTATAAAAATACGGTTATATGATCATTTCGAATTTCAAAGCTCCGACCAGTACTATCGAAAATTCATTCAGGAATTATTCGTTAGGTCTTTTCGAAAAGGATCTGTTAATAGAGGCCATTAAAAAGGATGACGTTAATGCTGCTGAGAATTCCACTTTACATATTGCGAATGAGTCGGATATTGAACGTGCAGAGAGGCTTTTAAAGATCGCAAAAAGCCGGCGGCAAAACAAAGAGGCATTAGCAGTGCTTCAAAAAAACATGGAGTTGGCTGCTTCAGAAATTACGGCATACATAAAATACCATCGTAAGAAAAAGTTAACGTATATCTTAAAACTGCACGGGTCGAAAAATCGCAGATGCCAGTTTCAGGTAGCCGTGAATGGTAAGTTGAAGGTATGTATAATATAACGTGAACTTCATTAATAATTATTCATATAGCCGGTTCGCTGATTCGCCATTCATATTTCACTAGTTTGTCCACAAATTTTTCCAGGTTCTCCGCTTCATATCTTACCCCATAATTAATAGCTGTGTTTAATAACCACCATACATTGCGAATTACCTGTAAAAATTTAATAGAGATAGTTGCCTAAATTTACAGCACTATTAAATGGATAATTAATAAAATCGCATCTATTATGGAGAATGGAAAGAACACTTCAAAAGGTCTAATAATAAGCACTCAACAAAAAAAGATTCTTAGTAAGCCACAACAGGCATTTAACAGGCTCATAAAAAGAATCGAAAGATTAAGATTGGATCTCATCCGGTTACAGATATTACTGGATGAAAAGCTCGGCTTTTATGTAGAGAACGTTTATCCGCTGGAAAAGAAATTGTCTGAATCTAACAAAGAAGCCGTAAAAATCCTGTACGGCTTTTACAAAAGCAAAAAGTTTTTATCAACAAAGCAACTGCAGGGTTTAGAGATGCTGATAGCAAATTTGCTTGACGATATTTTTTTGATTGAAGGGGGAGAGCCTGAAGAAGACCTTAAGGAAATATTTAAAGCAGTTCAGGGAATAAGTTATGAAACTGCAGTAGAGGAGGATTTCGAAGACATGAAGGAGAACATGGAAGCTATGTTTGATGAGTTCGGATTTGAAATGAACCTCGATGGCATACATAGCAAAATGACAAGAGAAGAAATAATGCAAAAAGCAGTTGAAATGGAGGAGCAATTTAAGCAGCAGGCTAACAAGATAGAGCAAAAACAGGCTGCCGGCAAGAAGACAAAAAAACAACAGGAAAAAGAAGACAAGGCGCAGCAGATGGAGGAAGCAAGAGCAAAAAATATCAGCAGTATTTACAAGCAGCTCGCTAAGATACTGCATCCCGACCTTGAGCAGAATGAAGATATGAAACTGCAAAAAGAAGAGCTGATGAAGCAGTTGACTTCCGCTTATGAAAACAATGACCTGCATACGCTGCTGAACCTGGAACTTACCTGGATACAACATGAAGAAAACAATCCGGGAAAGCTTTCTGATGATAAGCTGGACATCTATAACCAGGTTCTTAAAGAACAGATCAACGAACTGGAAAACGAATTAGCCGAAATATCGGAACATCCCAGGTATCAGCCTCTGCAGAGATTCGCCTTATTTCCCGGTGCCGTACAAATGGTGGATGTAAGGCATGAAAAACGTTTGGCAGAGATGAAATATGAAATTATGAACCTGCGGATAGCGAAGCTTAAGGGAAATGACAAACAGTCGCTGGCGACGGTTAAAAAAATGATACTCGATTATGAAAAGGAAAGGCAAGTGGATATAGGTTTTTCGCCCTTTTGGGATAACGACGATTTTTAATCACTTTAATGGTATTATCTGCTATCAGCTAAGCACTGATAACAAATAATAAATAGCTGATTCTATTGCCATTACATTAACTATAAATCACAGATTATGAAACAGACCTTTCTTTCAATTGCACTGCTTTTTGTATTTGTATTATCCTGCCTTGCGGCAGACCTGACAGGCACCTGGAAGGGATCGATATCCCTGCAGGGAAACCCGCTTGAGCTGACCTTCAAGCTTAAGGCAGACGGTGAGAAGCTTACCGGTACCATCACCTCAACTTATGGTGAAATCCCGCTCATCGATGGCAAGATCAACGGTACCGATTTTTCTTACAAGATCGATATCAATGGTGACATTAGGGAATCTACCGGGAAGTATTATACCGATTCTATTGTAGTTACTTCCAAGTATGGAGAGAATGAGGTCAAGAACACTTTTAAGAGGGTGGCGGAATAACATGTGCTAACAGGCTATATAATTTAAAATGATTATGTGGTTTTAACCAGGTGCCGTTAGGCCAATATGATTTAGTTAAGAAATTCAATTGATACCACTGAGTGCAAAGTGAGAGTGGCTGGCCATCCTCTCCGCAGGAGTAATGACACTAGTTTAATCAATTGTGTATATCATGCAATAAATATTGCGTACCTACGGCACACAAACTCTTTTTATAATATGTTCTACCGATGTTAAATCCCTACGGGATTGCAAAACAAACTTCCGGGAAGCCCGCCGCGTTAGCGGCCTGATATCGGTAGACTAATATACAAAAGGTTAATGTGTGCCATAGGTACACAATATGCATTGAAACATCTACATAATTGCTTTTCACTAGTGCCATTACTCCGAAGAGGATATGGGCGACCAGCCTCGCTTTGCACTCAGTGCTTTCAGTTGAGGCTTAACTTAACAACATTGGTATAATGGCACCGGGTTAAGCATATAAAGTGTTTTAAATTTCGCTGCTTGTTTTTCCAACCTGCTAATAATCCTTATAGCACTGTGTTTTAAAGATGTCTCTGACGAGAAGAAGATCAGCTTCACCTTATAGGTATTATTATAATATTGTCATTCTACCTAATGATAAGAATGTAGAATAGTTTATTATTGCCGGTAATGATGGAAAAGCCAGAGAGTCATACTCCGTCTGTTGCGCTTAAAACAACACAGATAGGAATTGTATTAAGCATACTGCTGATTTTTGTAAAAGGTATAGCTGGTTATCTTGGGCATTCTTATGCTTTAGTGGCAGATGCTACCGAATCAGGCGCTGACATCCTGAGTTCAGGTTTGTTATGGCTTGCCTACCGCATCGCCTTAAAAAAACCTGATAAAGAACATCCTTACGGCCACGGAAAAGAAGAACCTTTAGCAGCTATCGTTGTTGCTTTATTTTTAATAGGGGCCGCAGTATGGATCGGTTACCATTCCATAACTTTTATCGACACACCGCATAAGCTGCCGGAAAGTTTTACGCTATGGATACTTATAGTTGTAATCGTTATAAAGGAAAGCATGTTTCGTTATGTATTGAGCATAGGAAAGAAAATCAACAGCCAGGCAGTAAAGGCAGATGCGTACCATCATAGAAGCGATGCTATTACCTCAATAGCTGCTTTTATAGGAATCTCTATTGCATTGATCGGTGGAAAAGGCTATGAAGGCGCTGATGACTGGGCGGCACTCGTAGCATCTGGTTTAATTATGTATAACGCCATTGGCATTATCAGGCCGGCTCTGGCGGAAATAATGGATGCAGCTCCATCCACTGAGATGGTGAATCAGGTAAGGGAAATAGCATCAAATGTGCCGCAGGTAAAATTTACCGAAAAATGCTTTGTAAGAAAGATGGGGTTTGATTACTATGTAGACATTCATATTGGAGTAGATGGCAATTTAACCGTAGCTGAAGGACATCGTATTGCTCATCTGGTAAAAGACACCCTGCTTAAGAGTAAGCTCAGGGTTACGGATGTGCTGGTGCACGTGGAACCGTTTCTTTAGTTATTAATGATTAATTATTAATGATTAATTAGATAGCTTCTCAAATTTTTATGTGATAAGCATACTTTGTCATTAATAATTAATCATTAATAATTAATCATTATTTCAACGCATTCTTCAGCTGCGAGGCTGCCAGCGCCTGTGCCTGCTTTGCTTCAGGAATTACAGATGCCATTCCAAAAAATTCATGCGTTACACCAATATATAATTTATATGTGGTAGTGACACCTGCGGCTACTAATTTTTCTGAAAGTGTCTTTCCTTCACTTTGTAGTGGATCAATCTCAGCACCTATGATGGTAGTAGGAGGCAATCCGGATAAATTGGCATTTACTAAAGAAATCCAGGGTAGCGTACCTTCTGCCGGTGTATTTAAATAGTACATAAGAAACCATGACAATGCAGGGGTGCTTAATGGTTTTGCATTTGCATAGGTTATCTTGGAAGGTGTGTTAAGATCGTTGCTGGCGACAGGATACACAGAAACAATATGTTTCGGTTTCATAACACCGCTATCCCTGGCCATCATACTTACCGTAACGGCAAGATTGCCACCCGCACTTTCACCTGCTACAGCCATACGTGTTGAATCTCCTTTAAAAGTACCGGCATTTTTAATAGCCCACTTATACGCCATATAAGAATCATTATGCGCTGTTGGGAATTTAAACTCAGGTCCTTTGCGATACTCTACCGAAACAACTATAGCATCAGTTTGCTCCGCCAAAGCCTGTGCTGATGCGTTATAGGTATCAATAGTAGCGATTACCCAGCCACCGCCATGGTAATACACTACAACAGGGTAAGATGCTTTACCGGTTTTTGGAGTATAAATACGTGCATGAATTTGCCCACCGGTAACTGGAATTTCTTTTCCCATAGTGTCAACGTTCATCGGAGGCGCAGGAATATTATAGTTCCTCATAACACGCATTGCCGCATCGGCAGCACTCGGTTGCATACGGGCCTGTTGCGGTGTGAGTGCTGTAATTGGAACAGGTGCTAACGTGTCAAAAGCCTCTATCACTGTTTGCATCTGTGGCGTTAATGTTGGTCCCCAGGATGGTTTAGGACCTTTTGGCTTTATTGCTTCAGTGTCATCTACCGGATTGGTTTTATGGCAAGCCACTGTAAGCAACATAGATGCTGCAACAATACCCGTTAATCCCTTGCGTAAGTTCCTTTTCACGTCTGAGGCAGACGAATGATTTGATTGATTCATAAACGTTTTAAATTAAATTGATTGATTTGTTCCTGTGCGTTGTATTTCAAATCAGGATATATAGCGGGTGATAGTGATACTTAAAAAATTGTGCCAGCAGTTGAATACAGGCGGGCGCACTATTTTAAATATATTTTTTTTAAAACTTCACAATAATATAATTTTAAACTGCTATACATCTTTTTGATGCTTAGACTCCAACGATGTTGCTTCCCCGATCAATGTTCTGTGCTTAATAAATAAACTTCAACTCTTATGAGAAAATTACTATCCTCCATGATAGTCATGCTAATGGCTATAGTTACACTTGCGCAAAATAAAACGATTACAGGAAAAGTTACTGATGAAAGCGGCTCCGCACTTTCAGGAGTATCCGTTGTAATCAACGGTGAAAAAAAAGGTACTGCTACTACCAACTCAGGCCAGTTCTCCATTGCTGTTCCTCCCGGTAGCAACACATTGGTTTTTTCTTCCGTGGGATTTGCCACTCAACTGGTACCTGTAGGGTCTCAAACAAACCTTGGCGTAAAGCTCGTGGCTGAAAATAAAGGTTTAAATGAGGTGGTGGTAGTTGGCTACGGCACAAAAACCGCCCGCGAAAATACCGGTGCTATTGGCAAGATCACGGGCGACAGGATCAGCAACGAACCTTTGCCCACTTTTACTGAAGCGCTTGCCGGCAAAACTGCCGGCGTGCAGATCAGCATGAACGGCGGCGCGCTTGCCGACCCTACGGCAATCCAGATACGTGGTATCAATTCCATTACATCTTCCTCTCAGCCTTTAATTGTAATTGATGGAATAGCCCAGATCGCCAATGATAACACCAACGGATTAAGAACAGGCGCAGGTACCCGCTTTGATCCGCTGGCGATGCTCAATCCGAACGACATAGAATCCATTGAAGTACTGAAGGATGCGGGATCGGCAGTTATATATGGCTCACGGGCTTCCAATGGCGTAATACTGGTTACCACTAAAAGAGGTAAAAAAGGATCGGTTAAGGTATCAATCGATTCTAAATTCGGCTGGTCGCAGGTTTCTACAAAACCATCTGAGCTCGATGCAGATGAATATACGCTGATCACCAATGAAAAGGCTGCCAATAAGTATGGCGCCGGCTCGCCCAATGCAGTACTTGCCAAACCAAGCGATATAGATAATAACGGCATTCCGGATAATACAGACTGGATTGGCATGTTGTACGGAACAGGTGCAATGTACGATAATACCATTTCGTTCTCAGGCGGCGCTGATAAGCTTTCCATATACGGCTCGGCACGTTATCTCAACCAGGAAGGAATTGTAAAACCAAACAAGATAACTATGGGACAAGCGAGGCTGAACATGGACTTTACCCCAAAGACATGGTTCAAAAGCGGACTCAGCCTGTCTTATAGCAGAACATTAAACAATGGCGTCTTAACGGAGGGCTATGTTCAGGGTGTCAATATATCCGGATGGCAGGCCCCTCCGAATGTTTCGCCATTCAACTCAACCGGCCCCGGAGGATATAACTTAACGGTAGGAACAGGCGGTGGCTACCTGGGTCGGGGGAATAATATCACGGCTATCGGTGGCAGTAACATCATGTCGCAATCCGGTGGTTATTTTAATATGATTGCCATGACGAATCTTACCCGCAATGACAACACCGCCCAGGATGTGCGTGCTAATATTTATGGTGAGGTACAACCCATTAAAGGACTCACATTCACTTCAAAATTTGGTGTTCAGTATTTATCCAACCTGGAAAATCAGTTTACCCCGAACATCATCGGCTTCTGGGGCGTTCCTTATAACGGACTGGTTACTTATCTTAATTCAAGCTGGTCGCAGTGGGTATGGCAAAACTATGCGACGTACAACAAACTGATCGCTTCCAACCACAAAATAGCTGTTGTTGCCGGCGCTGAATACCAGCATAACAAATACCAGTGGTACCAGGCAGGAGCGGTAAACTTTGCCGATCCTTTTTACAGTGAGATAGTAAACGGGGCATTTACAAATATTCAACCGGGACAGACAACCATTTACGATCAAACACATGGAGATCAGAACAGCTCGGCATTGATGTCGTACTTCGGGCGTGCCAGCTATTCTTATAAAACAAAATATATAGCCGAGGTTTCGCTGAGGTCTGATACTTATTCTGCCTTTGGCGAGAACCACCAGCGTGGGTACTTTCCCAGCATTTCACTTGGATGGGAACTGACTAAAGAAAGTTTCATGGAAGATATCGGTTGGCTTAAATACCTGAAATTACGGGGAAGCTATGGAGAAGTAGGCAACTCCAGAATCAGGAACCCTTATGCTTCTCAAACCTTGTATGCAGGCTCGGCTTACGGAACACTGAATGGTTTTAACATCAGCCATGTGGTCAATCCTAACCTGCGCTGGGAAAGTTCTAAAAAAACCGATATAGGCCTGGATGCCACTTTTCTTGATAACAAGTTTAATGTGGTGGTAGATTATTTCAACAACAACATAGACAATATGATTCTTAGTGCACCGGTGTTGTCTACCGTGGGCGTTCCAAACAGTTCAGTATATACCAATATCGGCAACATGCGCAACCAGGGAATTGAACTTACTTTAAACACTTCACCTGTAGTAACCAAAAATTTTAGATGGAGCACTTCCATCAATTTCACACGCATCTGGAATAAGGTGGTATCGCTTGTTTCCTCCAACAAAAATGCCGACATCATTCAGGGTAGCAGTGTGGCAAGTGTGGGCAAACCGCTGGGCACTTTTTTATTGGTACGCTGGGCAGGTGTGAATCCTGCTAACGGTGACCCGATGTGGTATGCAAAGGACGGCTCCATCAAAGAATATCACCTGGGTGCAACAGGAACTGCTGTCTGGACAGATGAAAAAGGCACTACCGTTTCACCGGCCTCTGTTTCTTCCGATGGCGTTTATTCTAACAAAAGCGGACTTCCCACCTGGATGGGTGGTTGGGATAATACGTTTACTTACAAACAATTCGACCTGGGCGTTACCCTGATCTATTCCGGCGGCAACTATATTTACAACTCAACCAGGGCCACTATGTTAAGCAACGTGGTTCAGAATAATTTCAGGTTGATATTAAACCGCTGGACCACTCCCGGTCAACAAACCGATATTCCTAAACTATACCTGCAGGATAACCAGGGCAACACCGCTTCTACCAGATTCCTCGAAAAAGGAGACTTTACAAGGATCAGAACTATCAGCCTGGGTTATACGTTGAATAAGTCCATCCTAAACAGGATCGGCTTTGAGCAAACCAGGCTGTATGCGCAAGCTTTCAACCTGTTCCTTTTCACAAAATATTCAGGGCTCGATCCTGACGTAAACAGCTCATCACGTAGCAATACCAGCAATGCCACTACTGCAAATAACATCCAGCTTGGAATTGACGCGTTAGCAACGCCACAGCCCAAAACTATTACGATAGGATTGAACCTTTCCTTTTGACGTATTTGCTATCAGCAGTCAGCTATCAGCTATCAGGAGGAAACTAATCAAATACCGGCTTGCTGACTGCTGATAGCCGACTACTGATGCAAAACAAAACATACTATCATACTTAATTAACAATAATACCATGCAATTAAAATACATCATTACAGGCGTATCGGTTGCCATTCTTTTTTCTACCGCCTGCACAAAAAAGAACCTGTTCGATCAGCCCCTTGACGCCGTTTCCACCGCTACTGCTTTCAGCTCGCCCGAACGAATTGACAAAGCCTCAACAGGTATGTACAGTGCCCTTCAAAACATCAACTGGGGATGCGGACGAAATTTTATCTACACCGATGTGCAGGGCCTGGACGCCAATCCCTCCTCCTTCTTCGGCAACATCGGCTTCTTTAACCAGATGCGGCCCGACGATGGAACCATTACCAGTGCATGGATCGGTGCATACACCACCATCTACACTGCCAATCTTTTTGTAAAAAACTTTACACCGGTTATGAATACGGTTACTGCCGAAAAAGCAAACCAATACCTGGGAGAAGCAAAATTCATCCGTGCGTATAACTATTTCTACCTGGTAAATTTATGGGCGCAAACTTATACCGATCCTGTAAACGGCGCATCCAAAAATCCCGGTATCCCGCTGATTCTCGAAGCCGCAGAAGATCCTTTTTCTTCCACCACACAGATAGCAAGATCTACGGTAAAAGATGTTTACGATCAGATTGAAAAGGACTTACTGGATGCTGAGAGCAAGTTGCCTTTAACTTATACCGGTGATGCGTATACGTCAGTGGCACGTGCAACAAAAGGTGCAGCAAGAGGCTTGCTGATGCGGCTGTACCTGTATGAAGGAAACTGGGCTAAAGCAATTACTTATGCCGACGCCATCATTAACTCCAACCTGTATGGATTGAATGCTACTCCCGAAGTATCTTACAGAAACTATACAACGAAGGAATCTATTTTTTCGGTTGCTTTTTCAGGATCTAATAATCCCGACAGGAACAATGCCTTGGCGGCGCATTACAGCCCATCGGTAAGAGGTGATATTTCTCTCAGTAACGCATTTCTCAACCTGATGGATACGGTTAACGACCTGCGTTATAAAAACCTGGTGATCACCACCATCAAAGGAACCGGTACTGCGGCAACAAAATATTACTGGACCATCAAATACACCAGCTTTGCCGACTGGGCACCGGTACTCAGATATGCTGAAGTACTGCTGGTTAAAGCGGAAGCCCTTGCAAGACAGGGCACTGCCGCCGATGCAGCAAACACAACAGCAGTAAACCTGCTCAACCAGGTGAGATCAAGATCGAAAGCCGGCAACCTTGCCCCTGTCACCAATCAACAGCTCATCAGCGCCGTACTGATCGAAAGGCGCATTGAACTGGCATTCGAAGGACAGTCTTATTTCGATCTTCAAAGAACACAGCAGGATATTCCGCCACACGCAAGCATTCAAAATCCGCAGCCATACGGTACCACCTACCGCGTGTTGCCTATACCACAGCGTGATATTAATATAATGCCTACTTTAGAACAAAATAAAGGATACTAAGTCAGGTATGGGGTATGAGGTATGGGGTATGAGGTAATACAATTTGTTATATGTCCGAAGGGGTGATATAATTATAGCATTTGATGAATCCCAAAATGCGAACCCCGAAGGGGTGGCAAATAGAGTTTCAACCGGTAGAATCATGTCACCCCTTCGGGGTTTTACCTCATACCTGATACCCCATACCTCAAAAAAAATCATTCATGAAAAAATTTATCGTTTCCGCATTCGCGTTATGTTGTTTAAACAGTTCATTTGCGCAATCGCCTGCTATCATTCAGAAAGATCCGGAGATAGAGCAGATGCTGAAAGAAGTGTCGCCCGATTCATTGCAGAGTTACATTAAAACCATGGTAGCTTTCGGTACGCGTAATACGCTCAGTACGCAAAAGGATGCTAAGCGGGGTATCGGTGCTGCAAGGTTATGGGTGCTTGGTAAGTTCAGCCAGTTTGCAAAGCAATCCGGTGGCAGGTTAACCGCTGTTATTGACAGCACCACCTATCAGCCCGATGGCAGGAGGGTAGATACACCCATTAACCTGGGTAATGTAGTGGCAACACTTAAAGGCACTGACCCAAAAGACAACCGCATCTTTTTAATCAGCGGTCACCTTGATAATATGCGCTCAAATGTAATGGACCGCACCGGAGACGCACCGGGTGCCAACGATGATGGCAGTGGTTCGGCTGCAGTGATTGAATGTGCCCGCATCATGAGCAAACATTCTTTTCCGGCCACCATCATTTTTATTACGGTAAGCGGCGAAGAACAAGGTCTGCTGGGCGCCAATTATATGGCCACCAAGTCGAAAAAAATGGGACTGAATATTGAAGCCGATTTAAATAATGATATCATGGGGAGCAATAACAGCAACGAAACCGATATCATTAACAATACACAGATACGGGTATTCAGCGAAGGGTTGCCCTTCTTTGAACTGGATAAGAATGCCAGCAGCATCCGGCAGCTTGGATTGGAAAATGATGGCAAATCACGGCAACTGGCGCGGTACGTAAAAGAAGTAGGCGAGCGGTATGTTGACAACTTACAGATTGTGATGATCTATCGCAACGACCGCTTCTTAAGAGGCGGCGATCATACCCCTTATGTAGAAAATGGCTTTGCTGCCGTACGCATCACTGAAATGAATGAAAACTATTACCGGCAACATCAAAACATCAGGACAGAGAACGGTATCAATTATGGTGATGTGATTGAGCACATAGATTTTGAATACCTGCGAAAGAATACAGGGATGAACCTGGTTAATCTTGCCAACCTTGCAAAGGCGCCTGCCATGCCGGAAAATGTTACCATCGAAGTAAGAGCGCTTAGTAATTATACCTCGCTGTCCTGGAAAGCGCCACTAACCGGAGTGGTTAGGGGCTATTATGTTATGATGAGGGAAACCACCAGTCCGGTATGGCAAAAAAAGATCTTCACCGCAGACACCACCATTAAGCTACCTTATTCCAAAGACAATTACTTTTTTGCGGTGCAGTCTGTCAATAATACCGGAAATGAAAGTCTGCCTGTTGTTCCGAAAGTTCCGGCAAGGCAAACGCTACCAATGCAACCCGCTCCAACGCCTGCTAAGCAGTAGTTGGCAATCTGGTATTAATTATTATTTGGCTATCAGCTATCAGCCTTCAGCTTTCAGCTATCGGTAGTAAGACCTTATAGGTCAGTGCTCGTTTAGTAGTTGAGAACCGTACGAAGAACTATCTCCATTTTAGAACAGCCTACCTTATAGGTTTTCCTGATGGCTGATTACCGACTGCTGATAGCAAGATTAAATGTCTTGATCTACCCGTTACTTTGTCGCTTTCACACATTTAAAAAATAAATACAGATGTTATTTTTGTTATGAATTAAATAATCAATTAACTCATAATTTTTAAAAGTAACATTATGCAAAAAGTAACTCCCTTTCTATGGTTCGACAACAATGCTGAAGAAGCAATGAAATTTTATACTTCTATTTTTAAAGACTCACGTATTGTAGATGTAAAACATATGCCGGATGGCAAACCAGGATCAGAAGGATCGATAACGATGGGAACTTTCGAAATACAAGGACAACAATTTCATGTATTAAATGGCGGGCCTACGTTTAAATTCACGGAGGCAATATCACTTTTTGTTAATTGTGAAACACAGGAAGAAGTAGATGACCTATGGACAAAGCTTACTGATGGCGGAGAAGAAAGAATGTGCGGCTGGCTCAAAGATAAATATGGTTTATCCTGGCAGATAGTGCCTAAAGGTTTCACCGAATTAACTGGCAGTCCTGACAGAGAAAAGGCCCAGCGCGCAATGCAAGCGATGATGAAGATGCGGAAGCTGGATATTGCAGCATTGCAAAAGGCTTACGATGGCTGATAATAAGGCACAATCGCTGTTTTTACCCACAGAGAAGCAGGATTTACAGGATTAAAAATAATTTACAAAATTTTGCATCGAAATTCTGTAAATTATTTTTAATCCTGTAAATCCTGCTTCTGTGGGTAAAAAACCTTACAAGGTTGGCTACTACATTTATGTCGATGATCTCCGGATCAATACTACTGCTTAGAAAGGATCCCCAACAATGCCACTACCAAGCTCGCCGAGTTTCTCGCCGCTACCTCGTAAAATTTTTTTACGTCATCATAAGCATTGTCACCGGCATTGTCGCTAAGGCTTCTGATCACTATGAAGGGCACCTGCTGTTGCCAGCATGCCTGTGCTACCGATGCGCCTTCCATCTCGGTTGCGTCGGCATTTGTTCTTTTACGTAACATTTGTGTGGCCGTTACAGATGAAACAAATACATCACCGGTAACAATGGTGCCCTTGATTACTTTGGGTTTCAAACTGCTGTTGTACCTCGGAATACTTTGCAGTGCCACATTTGCAGCAGCTTGATCGGCCAATGAAATCAACATGGAATCGCTCTTAAAATAAACAGGGTTCTCTATCATGGAGGAAGGATTCCGGGTGGGCCGGATGAGCATGCTGTCGGGCGTGATTGTTCCATAATCGTGGTGCGCTGTTAACGTGCCGATTACAATATCACCCGGTGACAAATCGGGATTCAAACCACCGGCAATGCCTGTAAATATTAACTCATGCGGATTAAAATGATCAAGCATCAATGTGGTGGTGATGGCCGCATTCACTTTACCGATGCCTGTTTGCGCTATCACTACGCTTCGTCCGTTTAAGATGCCCTGTATAAATTGAATGCCTTGAATGGTGCTTACCTTCTTTTGTTGAACCTGTGCTTTGAGAATATTTACTTCTTCAGCGAAAGCACCGAGTACAGCAGTAACCTGCGTAGTTCGTTTTAAAATATTGGTTGATGAAGCTGTTGGCTTTACAGGCGCCTGCGCCATCAAAATGCCGCAGCAAAGCATATACAAAATCATCCAGCGTGCGATCTTTTTCATAAAAAGTAATAATTAATTTTCATAGTGACCGCAACCATCTTACTATTCAATAATCAAAGCTATAATCGCAAAAATATCTATTATATACAAAGGGGGAGTGATGTCTTTTGTATTTCCTGTTACAAGTTTTAATATGGTCCAGCATAAAAAACTCCAGATGATGCCCTGTGTTATTGAGTAAGTAAATGGTATTAGCACCATCGCTATAAAACAAGGGATAGCTTCATCCAGTTGCAACCAGTTGATTTTTATCACCGGCCGCACCAGGAATACGCCTACCAACACCAGTACCTGCGCGGTTGCAATGGACGGAATGACAGAAAGCAAAGG
>CAXTDO010000040.1:0-16044 GCA_964242315.1 uncultured Flavihumibacter sp. | reverse complement strand
TTATATACCTGTCCCCGGATTGATGCAACGCCCAGCGACTGAACTCTTTTAAGCGCTTCCCTGGAGTATACCAGACCTGAATCAGCATGGCCGGTTTTTCTCAACCATTTGGAGAGAGAAAGGTTTGCAAAAATTTCATCTCTTAAATTATATTGCTCCCTGCTTTCACGCAATGCTTCCCGGTAATAGCTTCCGGCTGAATCATATCGTTCTTTAGATAAATACATGTCGCCAATTTCCCGCAGGATGAATCCCATGTAAATTTTGTAATTAGATTCAATGGCATAACGCCGTGCCTTATTTTGAATAATCAGTGCAGAATCGGATTTGTTCATTTCCAGATAAATACCACTCAAACTCATATAATCCAGCGAAAGTTCAGCTTTATTATCTACGCTTTCGGCCAGATCTATTGCTATGTTGAACTGTTCTACCGCTTTAGGAACATTGTCTGTTCTACTATATAAAAAGCAAATATCTGGTGAAGCGATGCTGCTATAAATAAGCGCGCTTTATGAGGGTCGCCATCACCTGAAAAAGTTGTAATGCGCCAGCTCTTTCTTTCTGAATGCCGATCGTCAGTAATAGCAAGACCTTCAGTTATGGCATTGAACGATTTTGGATAATTTCCCAAACTAAAACTGACATAGGCTATCTGAAAACATGCATCCGCTGCCCAAAGCGGTTGCCGTAAGTTTTTGGCTGATTGCAATTGCAGTTCAGCATAGTAAAGCGAAGTGTCTTTATTTAATTCGGTATAGTAAGCGGTCAAATAAAAATAGGCCGACATTTTCAGCGTATCGTTAGATATATGTGGAAACACTAAACGAACACTGTCAATTTCTTTATCAGATGGTATGAAATAAACACCGTTTTGTGCTTTTGAACAAAGTGATAATAGTAAAAGTGATATGATTACTTTGAGGTACTTCATTAAAAAATTTAATATAACGAAGTTAGGTTTGGCAATCAGCGATCAGCTATCAGGAAAACCCATACCTGATCATCTTCTTACTGATAGCTGACGGCTGATAGCTAACAGCATCATTCAGTTATTACAATGTATACATCCGTTGCATCAACGCTACTCTCATACCGGCGCCTAATGGAAGCGCTTTACCGCCAATGATCACGTTCGATTCCAGCACCTCGTCTATGTGAACAATATTTACCAGGTAAGAGCGATGAATGCGAAGGAAAGAAGGTATGGTTAGTTTTTCTTCAATTGCTTTAAGCGTAACGCATAGTAATAATCTTTTTGTTTAGTGAAGATGCGGCTGTAGTTTCTATCAGCTTCCATATACAAAATATCCATGAGCATTATTTTGATCATTCGTTCTTTATGCCTGATAAAAATGCGGTCGCTTAAAATAGAAGGCTGTTCTTCCTGCACATCACATGGTGCAACAGCAGCAGGCTCTGTTCCTGCGAGGCGGCTGATGGTAAGTTCAATAGCTCTTTGAAGGTCCAGTTGCTTAAAGGGTTTTGTTATGAAAGCTGCCGGTCGTGTATGCTTTGCCCGGTTAAATGTAGCTTCGTCAGAATTGGCGGTAAGGTAAATAACCGGTATATTTTTTTGCTGCAGGCTGGCTGCCGTTTCAATGCCATCCATCTTACCTTTTAAATTAATATCGAGTAGAATAATGTCGGGCTGATTTTCTTCCACATGCACAATGGCTTCTTCTCCACGGGGCAATATCCCGGTTACTTCGTAACCCAGAGGTTGGTTAGTAACATAGAGATCTTGCCCCAATAAGCATTTCATCTTCCACTACCAATATTTTGATTGCCGTATCCATGGTGGTTTTCGGGGGGTATCTGTAAATTTAATGAATCAGGCGCAAATAATGAGGAGTAAAAATACAGTGTACGTTTACATAAGCATCGTAAATGTCATCGGTACCAACCAGCAAACCGTTTCAAATAAATAAATCTTTAATATCTTTTTTGGCCTGCCACGCAACATTTCGTACTTTACCGCTGTCAATATTCCGTACTTCTATAAAGCCGAATGGCTAAAATCAAAAACTTAAACTGCATGAGAAAAATTCTTTTCTTAAATATCCTCTTTCTTTTATGGGGATTCACTTCATGGGCGCAACGTACTGTTACCGGTAGAGTAACCGACGCTACAGGGGCACCTGTTTCGGGCGCTTCAGTTCAAATTAAAAACAAATCACAGGGAACGATATCAGGGGCGGATGGAACATTCACCCTCACTGTTTCCGGCAATCGTGATGTACTTGTTATTTCAGGTGCCGGTTTGAAAGTGCAGGAAATAACCGTAGGAAATAAACCTACGATTGACGTATCACTGGAGGCATCTACCAAAAGTCTTGAAGAGGTGGTTGTGGTGGGCTATGGTACCACAACCAAGCAGGCTTTCACTGGTTCTGCGAAGTCAGTGTCAGGAGAGCGGCTGACAAACAAAAGCGTTTCAAACGTATCGCAGGCATTGGCTGGCGAGGTTGCCGGCGTAAGAGTGATCAATACCTCGGGGCAGCCGGGAACCGCTGCAACGGTGCGCATTCGTGGGATCGGCTCTGTAAACGGTAACCGTTCGCCGCTTTATGTTATTGATGGAGTTCCATTCTCTGGAAATATCGGCGCAACTAATCCTACTGCGGCACTCAATTCAATTAATCCCAATGACATAGCTACTATGACCGTATTGAAAGACGCTGCAGCGACCTCTATCTACGGTTCCAGGGGCGCCAATGGAGTAATTGTAATCACCACTAAAAGCGGAAGGGCAAGCCAGAGTTTTATTGAAGCAGACGTCAGGTATGGCACCAATCGTGCGCTACTGCCACGTTACGACGTTATTAAATCACCCGAAGAATATATTGCTTTAAGCTGGGAGGCTTTATATAACCAGGGCGTTGCAGTTGCAAACGCAAATCCGATCAATTATGCAAATACCAGGCTTTTCTCCGCAAATGGTATCAGCCCGAATAATAATATCTGGAACGTTACAACCGGAGATCAGTTGATTGATCCCGTTACCAGAACGGTTAAGGCGGGTGTTACGCGTAAGTACGACCCCGAAAACTGGGAAGATTTTGCTTTTCAGCCTGCAAACAGAACAGAAGGAAGTGTAAGAATGGGCGGAGGTGATCGCAGAACTAATTTTTATACTTCGTTTGGATACCTTGAGGACAAAGGATATGTTATCAACACCGATTTTCGCCGGTTAAATGCCCGCATTAATTTGAATCATGAGGTGAAACCCTGGTTAAGCACCATCTTCAACTTAAACTTTGCCAACGCAAAGACCAATAATAATGGACAGGCTGCAAATTCCAATAGCGTATTCTGGTTTGCAGACAATATCCCTTCTATTTATCCGCTCTTCCTTCGGGATGCAACAGGCAATAAAGTTGCTGATCCCATTTTCGGAGGTTTTCAATACGACTACGGTTCAACCGGCCGCAAGTTTGGATCATTAACCAATGCAATTGCGGATGCCACTTATAATACAATTACAGACACCCGCAACGACATAACAGGCAATACTTCCATCAATATTAAATTTACCAAAGACCTTGTTTTGGAAAACAGGCTAGGGGTTCAATATTATGCCCAGAATTTCTGGACACTCACAAACAAATTCTACGGGTCGGCTGCTTCACAGAATGGTGCTATCGGCCAAACCCGTGATGACCTGCTCAATTTAAACCTGCTTAACCTGCTGCGTTATAAAAAACAATTTGGATCGCACAATCTGGAAGCGCTTGTGGCTCATGAAGCTACAAAGTATAAGTATACCCGTGCTACGGCCTCCGGTTACAATTTGAATGACAATCAAACGCTGGAATTAAGAAATGCCATTGTTATAAATCCGACAGCTTCCTCTTACGCAAATACAAACAGGCTGGAAAGTTATTTTGGGCAGGTAAACTACGATTATGCCAGCAAATACTTTCTGTCTGGTACACTAAGAAGAGACGGTTCTTCACGCTTCACTGCCGGTAATGCCTGGGGTACATTCGGCTCGGTTGGAGCCGCCTGGGTTATCTCAGCGATGGATTTCATGAAAACCGTAAAAGTGCTCAACAACCTTAAATTAAAAGCCAGCTACGGTATACTGGGTGATCAGGAAGGTTTGGGACTTTACCCCGGCGTGGACCGTTACGATATAAACAACCTTAACAACAACCCGTCTTTTACTTTCGTAAGCAAGGGCAATCCCGATCTTACCTGGGAAACTTCCAAAATGTTTCAGACCGGGATAGAGTTTGACCTGGGAACGTTTTTGACCGGCTCCATTGATTATTATGTTAAAAATACCGACAACCTCATTTTCGACAGAAGAGTAGGAACTTCAAATGGTTACGCGTTGCTTCAGGTTAATGATGGACAGTTGCGCAACCAGTGTATTGAATTTGAGTTTACAGGTCACGTGATTAAAAAGAAAAACTTCTATCTTGACCTTGGATTGAATGGTGAGCATTTTAACAACACGATCACCAAAATGCCTATCGATCCATCCACAAGCGCCGAGAAAGTGATCGATGTACAGGGAAACTTCGGATGGGCAAAAAACCACTCCATTTTTGATTACTATATCAGAAATTTTGCCGGTGTTGATCCTGCCGATGGTAGAAGCACATGGTCTGTTTACTACGACGATGCAAACGGCAATAAGACTTATGATGTTGGCGAACAGGTTACTAACCTGCAGCAGTTTTCACACGACAATCCTGGAAAAGTTGCCAACCTGTTAACAAGTACCACTAAAAACTATGCAGAGGGCACACTTTATTATGTAAACAAGTCTGCACTGCCAAAAGTAAGGGGTGCATTTAATGTTAACGGAGGTTTCATGGGCATTACCCTGGACGTGCAATTATTATACAGCTTTGGTGGGTATGCGTATGACGGAGCTTACGCCGGGCTTATGGCAAATGGCTTGATCGGTGGAAACAACTGGAGCACAGATATCAGAAGAAGATGGCAGAAAGCCGGTGACATCACTGATGTACCCCGCCTCTCCAATAACTACGATGCAAATGTTAACGCAGCCTCTTCCAGGTTCCTGACAAAGGCTGATTACCTGGCCCTCAACAATGTACGTTTGGGTTATAACCTGCCTTTAAACCTGATTAAGAAAATCGGAGGGTTGCACTCTGCGTCCGTATATGTTTCCGGCGACAACCTGTGGCTGAATTCGGAAAGACGCGGCCTGAATCCTTCTACCGCCGAAAACACTGCATCCGACACTTACCGGTATTCTCCATTATCTACGCTTACAGTTGGTATCAAGGCCAGATTCTAATACATTAAAAAGACATTCATGAAACGAATACATAAATTTTCCATCGTCCTTGCAAGTGTAATGCTACTGGCGGGATGTAAAAAAGATTTTCTTCAAACAACACCTACGCAGTTTACAACGCCCGAGCAGTTAGCCAACGCTGCCAAGCAAGACCCGAAAGTGTTAAATGGACTAATCAGTGGTTTGTACACAACCATGTTCACTCCGGGTGTGGGTGGCACAACCGGCCATGACGATTTCGGTCAGAAGGGTATTGATATTTATACCGATATGCTTCAATCGGATATGGTGTTGGGGGCACTGAATTATGGGTGGTATACGAATCTTGCCCGCTACCAGGCTTCAGTTGATTTTACGAGAAACGAAGTGTATGTACCCTGGCGCTATTATTACAGGCAGATCTTCGGAGCCAACTCGCTGATTGACGTTTTAGGAGGCTCTGATGCCATACCTGCAAACGCAACCGATATGGCCACCATGGGCCAGGCCAAGGCCATGAGGGCTTACGGCTACTTTTACCTGACACAGTTGTACGCTAAAGAATATGGCGACGGTAGCGCGAAAATTTTGCCCATCTACAAAACTGCCGCCAGTGAGTCGCTGAACCAGGCAAAAAGTACCGCAAAGGACGTGTGGGATCTGATGGTAAAAGATCTTAATGACGCAATTACACTGCTGACCGGTTTCACCCGCACAGGGAAGAACCAGGTAGACATGAATGTTGCCAAAGGATTATTGGTGTATGTATTGGCTGCCAGAGGCACACAGGATGACTGGACACGAATCGTAACGTTAACACAGGACATCATGACTGCGTATCCCAAAACAACAGCTCTGCAAGTTGTTTACAACGGCACAAATGCAGCCACGGCAGGATTTAACAATATTGCCACTGCAAGCTGGATGTGGGGTGTAGATATTACATTAGCGCAAAACCTGGATCTTATTTCCTGGTGGGGACAGGTTGATCAGTACACCTACAGCTATACCTGGGCGGGTGATCCCAAGCCTGCAGATCGTGGCTTTTACGACGCCATTCGTGCGGATGATATCAGGAAAGGCCAGTTTGCAAGTCCTACGGCAACAAACTTCAAATTGCAGCCTATCAATAAATTCTTTGATCCGGCCCGTGTTTCAGGTGGGCAAAGGCAGGTTATAACAGACCTGATTTATATGCGCTCTGATGAGTTCTATATACTCAATGCTGAAGCAAAGGCCCGGTTAACACAGGATGCAGCGGCAAGAACAGCCCTGTCAACATATCTTACCGACAGGATTACTGATTTAACCTATCTCGCTACCTTGTCGGGCCAGGCGCTTCTGAATGAAATTTATCAGCAAACGCGCATAGAGTTTTGGGGAGAAGGTAAGGCTTACCTTGCTATGAAAAGAAATAAGGTAACCATTACAAGAGGTTCCAACCATCTGTTTGAGGCAGGAAATTCAATTCCTTATAGCGATCCGAGAATGACATTTGTGATTCCTCAGGCGGAGGTATTAAATAATCCGAATTTGAATAAATAAAATGTTTGACCGGATATAACAAAGAGGCCGTCTCGAGTTTGTTGAGACGGCCTCTTTTTTTATAAAATTTGTTTTATAGAAGTCACTTAACTGTTCAAAAGTACGTTAGGCAGTAAGTTAAAAAATCCCTGCCAGCTCCGGACATACGGAAACGCTTTTTATCTTTCCCAAAAAGGAGGTGGTTCCATACCTAATGAACGAAGGTATACATACGCCTGTCCACGGTGATGTATTTCATTGTCCACAAAGTAAAAAATGGTCCACCATACGGTTCCCTCATATTGACCGAAAGCAAGTATTGTATCATGAAATCTTTCATCAGGGATCTGGGCCCAATACCGGTTGATATCATCGCTAGCCTTGTCCCACAGGGTCAGGATTTTCAATTTGGTGTCAGCGTCTTTCAATTGGTCATTTAGTTGTTCGGTGCCCCCAACAGCAATTTGCCTGAGGCCCGGAGCAGAAATGGCGAGCAACTCCAGTACCAGCCCGGAGAATGGACGCATGCCGCCGATAGAATACTCAAAAAATTCTTTCTCAGGAAATGCTTCAATTAACTTTCGTGTAAGCCTACGGTGGCCCTGCCAGTGTTCCAGCAGTTCAGCAGAGGTAATGACAGCGTTGATTTTTTCTGTTGTGTTCATGCAGGTGTTTTTAATTTAAAAAGATATTACCTGACAAAGATAACAGGGTGCACTGACAACAGTATGTCAGTGTGTTTTACTGATTTTAAAAATTATTGAAATTATCAATCGGCTATAGTTTCGCTGAATGGTGCAAATGATCAATGCTTCATATAATTTATTAGCCACAAAGACACGAAGGCACCAAGAAGCACAAAGAATATTTACTTTCTTTGTGCTTCTTGGTGCCTTCGTGCCTTTGTGGCCCGGAAATACTGCATCTAAGTAACATTGATAATTAATTGCCTTTATATTAGTCTTATGAAAAACATATTTCTTTTAATCGCCATGTATTTATTATCGCAAACTATTTCCGCCCAGGTAAACCATGCAATCCAGGTTAAAACTGCCAATGGCATACTGGAAGGAACAAACGATTCGGGCATCCGTACTTTTAAAGGCATTCCTTTTGCCCAGCCGCCTGTTGGTGATTTACGGTGGAAAGAACCTCAACCTGTAAAGACCTGGGAAGGTGTTCGTAAGGCTGATAAATTCGGCCCGCGTGCCATGCAAAGGCCTCTTTTTGGCGATATGGGCTTCCGGTCGAACGGCATCAGTGAAGACTGCCTTTACCTGAATGTATGGACACCTGCCAGGTCTGCCACTGACCGCCTTCCGGTACTTGTTTACTTTTATGGCGGTGGTCTTTTGGCTGGTGACGGTTCCGAACCCCGGTACGATGGTGAAAGCATGGCCCGTAAAGGCATCGTTACCATAACCGTAAACTATCGCCTTACTATATTTGGCTTTTTTGCACATCCTGAACTTACTAAAGAATCTCCGCATCACTCCTCCGGCAATTATGGTTTGCTTGATCAAAATGCCGCCCTGCATTGGGTGCAACAGAATATTGCAGCTTTCGGCGGTGACCCTAAAAAAGTAACGATCGCCGGCGAATCGGCGGGCTCCTTTTCTGTGAGCGCACTGATGGCTTCCCCTTTATCAAAAAATCTGATCGTGGGTGCAATAGGTGAAAGCGGATCTTTATTAGGACTAACTCCGGTGTCGCCACTTTCAGAAGTGGAGCAACAGGGCGTTAAATTCGCAGCAAGCGTTGAAGCTAATTCTCTGGCAGCCCTCCGCGCTATGCCTGCGTCTGAAATTCTTGAAGCCACTGCCAAGCCCACAGCTCCACGCTTCCCTGTTACCGTTGATGGCTATTTCCTACCCAAATCGCCTGTACAAATTTATGCCGCCGGTGAACAGGCACATGTGCCTTTATTGGTAGGATGGAATTCGGAAGAAATGAATTATAAAGCAATTTTAGGGGCCGATAAACTTACCAAAGAAAATTATACCGCGGTAGTGCAAAAATTGTATGGCAACCGCAGCGAAGAGGCATTGAAAGCGTATAACTCTTCTGCAGATGAAGAACTGGAACAGGTTGCTACGGCACTTGCCGGCGATAGATTTATTGGGTATAGTACCTGGAAATGGTCCGATCTCCAGATCAAAACCGGGGGCAAGCCAGTATACCGGTACACGTACTCCCGGCCACGACCTGCTATGCGCTCGGAAATGGGGAACGTTACGGCAGGACTGGCAGGTGGCATTGTAAAAGCAACCGATTCCACCGCCGTAAAAGTTACGCCTGCGCCCGTTCGCGGAGCCGTTCACTCAGCCGAAATTGAATATGCCATGGGAAACCTTCCTACCAACAGAACCTATGACTGGCAGCCTGAAGATTACAAGGTGTCGGAGATAGTTCAGGCTTACTTCGCCAATTTCATAAAAACCGGCAACCCTAATGGACTGGGTGTTCCTGAATGGCCTGCAATCACTAACGGTAGCCCGGTGATGGTAATGCACCTTGATGTTCATACACGGGCAGAAACGGAGAAGAACCGCGAACGCTATCTGTTTTTAGATAAGGGCGTTGCGAAATAGAAATTGGGCTATCAGCTTTCAGCAGTCAGGTATCGGCTATCAAGTGGAAAGCTTTTCAGTTGTTAGTTTCCTTACACCATAGGGATAACTTTAAGAGATAAGATAACAAGTTATGCAAGTAAAAAGAAAATCGCATTTTAAAAATGAAAAGACTGACCTTAATTATTTTGAAGATTGGGTTAAGCAGTTAGAAAAATACAACGCGAGACGTTATGAACGCTATGAGGTTAAAACATCACTGGGAATAACTGTTGTTTGGGGACTTCATACCAAAGAAGACCTCGACACATTGGTAATTTTTCCGGGGGCAAGAACGACCTCATTGATTTGGGACTTTGATAAGGGTCTTGATAACTTAAACCATAAATTGAAAATCTTTATGGTAGAAACAAACGGACTTCCCAATTTGAGCAATGGAGACACTCCGGAAATTAAGTCGTTAGACTATGGCATATGGGCAACAGAAATTTTAGATGAATTGAACATTGAAAAAGCATTTGTTGCCGGAGCTTCATTTGGGGGACTAATTTGTATGAAATTAGCAATTGTAAAACCGGAAAAAATAAAAATAGCTTTTTTACTTAACCCCGGTTGTTTACAACCATTTTCATTAACACTTAAAAATCTTTATTTTAATCTTTTGCCTATACTTGCTCCTAATAAAAGGAACGTATTGAAATTTCTTGACAAAGCCGTTTTTTCAAAACCTGACCATAAATTATCTGAATTTTCAGAAAAGATGCTAATAGACTATGAAGTCTTTGCCATAACCCGTTACAAAGACAGGACTCAAAAACCATATTATATGAATGGGCAACTTTCGGAAGTTAAAGTTGACACTTACCTTCTTGAAGGCGACAAGGATTTGCTATTCCCCTTTGAGAAATCCATAAAAAATGCTAAAAAGCATATTCAGTCTTTAAAGGAAATAAAGGTATTTCCAAATGTAGCACATGGAATTGAAACATACGATAAAGCATTAAATTTTATAGGAGATAAAATTAAAAACTATCCCTAACGGATGCATCCTGTTTTGTTAATCTTAAAGAAGAAGTTATGCTGATTTTACAAAACATTTCATATTCACATCCCAATAAAAATCTGTTGTTTGGCAATATCAGTTTTAGAGTCAATAACCATGATAAAATAGTCATAATTGGAAACAACGGTTCAGGGAAATCTACGCTGTTGAAATTGATCGCAAAAGAGTTACATCCTTCGGACGGTCAGTTAACATCGAATTCCACGCTTTATTTGCTATTTTGCTTTAGCTTTTTTCATCAGCATTTTCTTATTACTTTAGCTTCGAATACCGCGCTGACAAAAATACAAAGCGCCATAACAATGCCGAGCCACGTACATTAGCGGTAAGCATCAAGAACCCTTAATTATGAAAAGAAAATATACAGTTACAGCAATTGCACTGGTACTATTGGGCATAACCTATGTACTTGCCTGTACGTCATTCCCATTTTTTCCAGACAAGTCAAGATGTATGACCGACAGCGACTGTTTGACAAAAACACATTGGAAACAAATGGGCGGCTTTGAAAAATATACACCAGACTCTTTAAGAACAGGTTGCTGGAGTACGGCCTTAGCACAAATTGTATATTACCACAAACTGAAACCCTACGGGCACATCGAATATACATCCCGGCAGGGTTATAAAATCAACGAAAACATAGACAGCTTGCTATTCAATTTTACTTTGTTTACACCAACCATCAACGCAACAACATCAAAAGAATCGGTAAACCAGTTAGCAAAATATAACTATTACGCAGCATTAGCGGTCCAAAAAGACTTTGGCACTGACAGATATATGAACAAGCTGACACCTGCAAGTTTACTGGAAGCACATTATAATTTAAAGGTAGCACGTTATATTTCCTGGCATCAGATCGTGCCCAACACACTTGGTAAACTTGAAAAAATAATTTATAATGAAATAAATCATAAACGACCGGTATTCCTTCATTTTGCTAATTTAAAAGACTTTGGACACTCTGTTGTAATTGATGGTTATTGCTATAAAGATGGTGCCTTTATGATACATACGAACCAGGGACAAGGTGGACCAACTGATGATTGGTATAACTTCTATAAAGGTATCTTGCGAACAGATGACAATGCCTTAAGAGTGGTTTATACATTCAAGCCTTCTTAACAAAGTGATGGCAACACGGGAGACTTCATATTTTCATCAACCAGTTTTTTAACCACAGAGTACACAGAGGAGGAAACGCAGAGGGCGCAGAGGAAACCCTCCGCGCCCTCTGCGTTTCCTCCTCTGTGTACTCTGTGGTTAAAAAAAACACTTACAAAAGCAGCCACTACGATTTAACATGTCACTTCAAAAGTTTTATTTACTCAGTCCTCAAGCTATTTACAGGATTTGCAATAGCTGCTTTGATTGCCTGAAAGCTTACTGTTAGTAAAGCAATACCAAAGGTTATCAGCGCAGCTAAAACAAAAATCCACCAGGTTATTGCTGTTTTATAAGCAAAATTCTGCAGCCATTTATTCATAGCGTAATAACCAACCGGCAGTGAAATGCATGTTGCTGTTATTACCGGCTTTAGTAAATCTTTTGATAACAACACAACAATACCTTGTACAGATGAACCCAGCACTTTTCTTACGCCAATTTCCTTAAAACGCTTTGTTGCTGTAAATGAGGCCAGGCCAAATAACCCCAGGCATGCAACAAGAATTGCCAAACCTGCAAACAAAGTCAAAATGCTTTGCTGACGCAAATCTTTTTTATATAGTTCATCGAACTGCTGATCTAAAAAACGATACTCAAGAGGATATGCGGAGGCAACTTTGTTGTATTCATTTTTAATAGCAGCTATGCCCGCCTGGAAATTACCAGCCGTTAATTTAATCAATATTACTCTCCTGTCCATTGCAGGTGAAATAACCAGCGCATCCATGTTTTCTTTCAACGATAAAAAGTTGAAATCATCAACTACACCAACTATCCTTCGATTAGCGCTATCGCGTACGGTGTTCCGTATCCATTTACCGACGGCCTGCTCGGGAGTCCATCCTAATTTTGCAGCGGCAGTTTTATTTATCAAAACCGCTCCTGTGGTATCAGTAGGAAATTGTGCGGAAAAATCCCTGCCTGCAATGATTTTTAAACCTAATGTTTTTACATATTCAAAATCGGCAAACTCTGTTCTTAAATTCCATCTCTCATCATGACCTTCCACATCAAACATGTGCATGTCAAAAAAGCCTCCCGGCTCGCCTGACATTAAGGAAACTGAGTGAACACTGCTTTCATTCTGCAGCGCAGATTTAAAAACAGTCATATTGTTATAAATATCATTGTTGTCAATAGGCACTATCACAGTTTGTTCTTTACTATATCCAAGCTGTTTATTTTTTACGTAAGTCATTTGTTTGGTGATAACGATGGTGCCGATAATAAGGAATACAGAAATACTAAATTGAACAACGACCAACGCCTGCCTGAAAGATGAACCACCCTTCCCTAAACGCAGTTTGCCCTTTAACGCCTGTATAGGTGAAAACGACGAAATAAAAAATGCAGGATAAATGCCTGCTAAAAAGCCAACAATAATGATGACGCCAACAAGAAATAAATATATCGGCAATGCGTTCCATGAAACAGTTAAAGAATAACCCAGCAATTCATTATACCAGGGCATCACCAATAACAATAACGTAACAGACAGCAGGCATGAAATAGAAGTTAGTAAAATTGACTCTCCAATAAATTGCCATACAAGATTATTACGCAATGCTCCCAACACTTTACGCAATCCAACTTCTTTTGAACGTTCGGCGGCTCGGATGGTTGAAAGATTCGTGAAGTTGATGCACGCAATTAACAGTATCAGCACAGCAATGGAAAGAAAAATATACACAACAGTTTTATCGCCGTGTTTTACGGAATCGAAAGTAGCATTTTCAAAGTAAATATCTTTTAATGGTGTTAATGAAAGTGAAAAATGAAACCCGTATTTTCTCATGTCTGCGCCCATATATTTTTCCATAAACCGCGGCAATTGCCTCTCAATCTGCGCTCGGGTTGTATGCGGATCAAGCGATATATAGGTATACATTCCATTGTTGATTCATGTAGTCATTGTGCTTCTGCTCCTATAATTGGAAAGCGGAACAATGAGATCGAAGTCGAGATGAGAATTGGCCGGAACATCTTTGGTGATACCGGTAACCTACAGGGAAAGTTCCTTATCAAGCACAATTACTTTACCCATCGCGCTGTCTGTATTCTCAAAATATTTTTTTGCGGTGGTTTCGGTAAGCACAACGCTGCCGGGATTAAGCAAAACCGTTGATGAATTCCCTTTTATCAATGAGAAAGAAAACACGCTGAAAAAATTTGAGTCTACATCAAGTACTTTTTTTTCATGAAAAGACCTGTTATTAACGGTTACCAGGTTATCGTTAGGATTTACCCGAACTGCTTTTAGTATCTGCCCTTTAAAATCATTAAGTAAAGCCGGTGCATAGGGGCCTGATAAATAAGACACACTGGCTGATTTGCCATTGTTCTCAAATTCCCGCATCACGCGGTAAATGTTATTACCGTTTTTGTGAAAATCATCAACGCTGAATTCATTAATGATGAAAATGAATATCATCATGCAAACAGTAATGCCAATTGTTAATCCAAGAATATTGATGAATGAGAATACTTTGCTTTTCATCAAATTACGCCAGGCGATTTTGGAATAGATTTTAAACATTAGGTATTTTTTAGGTGGAATGTTTTATATTCTAATGTGGCTGTTTCAGTTCACTCACTGCCTTTTTTAACCTTTGAAATATTTTAAGGCCCGTCTTTCGCGAAAATAAAAATCAGCAATTCACTCCGCTCTCAAACTCTTTACAGGATTAACTATCGCTGCTTTTATTGCTGTATATCCTACTGACAGCCATGCGATGCAAAGTGAACATGCGATCGTGGCAAAAAAGTATAAAGCACTTATCGGTATGCGAAAAGCGTATTGCTGTAACCATTGATGCATGAAATACCATGCAATGGGCGAAGCAATAAGAAAGGCGATTGTGATGAGTAGGGTAAGTTCTTTCGATAACATTATTATGATATCGCGTACCGGTGCGCCTAATACTTTACGTATGCTGATCTCTTTTCTGCGGCGTACTGCCATGAACGAGATGAGGCCATATAAGCCGAGGCAGGAAATAAATATCGCGATTCCCGAAAATATCTTATAGAGTTGCGAAAGCTGGTTCTCCTGTTTATAATAATTCGCGATCGACTGATCAAGAAAACTGTATTCAAATACATAATCAGGAAAGTTTTTACTCCAGATATTTCCAAGTGATGCAATTATATCCGGCGCTTTACCAAGATTGATTTTTACATTGGCTAAGCCATACGTGTTTTTAATTGTTGTAAGCACTACCGGACCAATAGGATCACGCAGGGAATTGACATGAAAATCTTTTACTACACCTACTATAGGACAGGTTTTTCCATTCACCTGAATCATTTTACCTATTGCATTAGCAGCATTTGTAATGCCAAGATTTCTTACTACCGTTTCATTTACCATAAACTCACGTATGGAATCTGATGGAAAATAAACGCGCCCGGCGACAAGTGGCAAATGATACAAACTAAAAAAAGCGGTATCGGCAGGTTTCATACAAACAATCATATCAGGGTTTTGACTGTTGTTGTTAGTAGTGCGAAGGTCGGTATACCATCCCCCGTTTGCAGAAGGTGCAAATGTACTGAAGCTCACATTTGTAACGCCAGACAGTTTTTTTAATTCGTCCCTCAGCAAGTCAACTTTTGTCCGGCTAAGACTATCACGAGGGAAGGCTGCATTTATAACGGCTTCTTTATTAAAACCCATATCGGTTTTACGGAAATAATCCATTTGCGAGGCCACTACCAATGTTCCTAAAATCAACACTTGCGCAATCACAAACTGAAACACAACCAAACTTCGCCTGAAGAAAATTCCTCTGCTGGTATCGGTGCTTGTAGCAGTTTTTAAAACGGCTGCAGGTTTAAAGCCAGACAGTACGAGAGCAGGGTAAAAGCCGGAAAGGAATGTAACCAGCAACAACGCAACAAGCATGAATAACATTAATTTAAAGCTATACAATGCTGTTGCTGATAAATGAATTTCAAGCAGGTTATTCATTAAAGGGATGCTTAGCAAAACAATCACTAAAGAACCTGTTAAGGCAAGCAGTGTGGTAATACCTGCCTCTCCCAAAAACTGCCATATCAGTTGAGTGCGGTCACCACCTAAAACCTTTCTTACCCCTACTTCGCGCGCCCTGTTAGCAGCTTTAGCCGTGGTTAGATTGATGAAGTTTACGCAGGCAATAATGATCAGGAACAAACCAATCAGGCTCAGGGCAAAAATCAAATCTTTACTGAAAGTACGACCGTTAAAATTTCCGTAACGTTCGTCATAATGTATCTCTTTTAAAGGCTGCGAAGATAATTCGTATCCAGGATTTACAGGTTTGATATGTGTATCGGTAAAACTGTTCAATAATTTATTCAGAATATCTTTACCTGCATTTTTATCCAGTTGTACAAAACAATAATTATCGTCTGAAATACTTCCCCACTCATCCATGTCTCTACTCTTCATCAATGTGGCCTCAGACACTACTATCTTT
>CAXTDO010000039.1:0-16098 GCA_964242315.1 uncultured Flavihumibacter sp. | reverse complement strand
GTCATAATTAGTACCTCCATAACACTTCTGCCAAATTACATCGCCAATTTTGCTTAGCCTTATAACCCAGGCATCAACTAATCCATGATTTCCACTAACCTGTCCATTATTTGATTGGGTATGAGTGACAACGATAAAACCGCTATCTTTTGTATTTCTAATTGTTCCTGTATAATCATCACTACTTCCTCCAAGGCTTTTTTGCCATTGCAGCGTTCCGATGCTATCTATTTTGAGAACCCAAAAGTCGTAACCTCCATGATTTCCGCTAACATCAAAATTATTTGAGTTAGAATATCCACCCAAGATGTAACCACGGTCGGGTGTCATTTCTATCGAAGTTGCGTTATCGTCACCGGTGCCGCCGTAAGTCTTTTGCCATTGAATGATTCCAGCACTGTCTATCTTTAATATCCAAAGGTCATTTCCACCGTGGTTATTTGTCACATCGCCATTAACAGAGTTAGAGTATCCAGCAATTACATAGCCTCCATTAGGAGTTTGTAATATTTGCTGGGCAGATTCGGTACCTGTACCTCCATAACTTCTTTGCCATTCTAATGCAGGAATGGTTTGAGAGGTTCCACTATTTAAAATAAGAACTAGGCTCATAAAAAAAAAGACTTTGAAACATTTTTTCATAATGAATAGTATTTAGTATTCCAGACTTTGAAAGCAATATAATTAAATTGGTATCAAATTTTAAGCTTGTAGCCAACGGTTGTATTAATGCAAGTAAAGAAATGATAATACCGGCAGCAGACATCCAAGTGGTAAAAGATTTTTTGTTTCGTATTTTTCCTGTTGATATGTAAAAATCACCTTTCCTGATTGAAAACTATAAATCCATGATTTGCTTGTTCGGTATTTACCATAGTTGTTTAGGTGTGATAAAAAAAAGTTATTCATTCTATACTTTTCTTGCTTGTTATTAATGACAGTTATCTTTATTAAAGAAATCGCCGTGCATGCGAGCGCAAGTAGGTTTAAAATTCTTTTATCATACAGCATTAAGTTTAAGGTTGGACGAACAAATATTCAGAGCATGAGAATCTCATTAATACTAGGAATCATTCTCTAAATAATATACAGGTTAAGTAGAATTTCAAAAAGAATCAAAGAGTAGACGGAGATTATCATAGCAAAGATTTGTATCAATGCTTATAAAACCTACCACGTTCAGTGATACTTTATCGCGGATAATGATAAAATTATAATAGTAGTTGCTTGAACATAAATAATGTGCGAACTATAAAAATTTGAATAAGGATTGAAAATTTAATTTTCTAGCTGATTCAGAATATTTTATCACTTATTGTGCTATTTTTAGAAAAAGTTATGTACGGCGAAAAGATCAGAATGATCAGGGAACTTCGGGATTTCTCGCAGGAGTATGTTGCAGATCAATTAGGAATAAAACAAAACAGTTATTCAAAAATTGAGAATAATCAGTCGAAATTAACTGTTGACATGCTGCAGAAGCTTGCCAAGGTTCTGGATGTATCACCAATGGATATTATGAATCACCAGCCGGCCATCGTAAACTTTCAATCCAACCAGGGAACTCAAAATGCAATTGGCTATATTGAAACTTTTGTATCCAGTCAAAAAGAGCTATTTGAAAAACTGATCACATCAAAAGATATGGAAATCGACCGTCTCAGTACTATTGTTAATGAACTATTGAAAGATAAAAAGTAATTATTCTATTCACCAATTGTTCCTGTTATATCAATCCATTAAGTGGTAAGAGAACAATACCTCGTTTCATTAATTATTTATTACGCTTCTTTCTTTGGGAACCCTTCAATAGATCTATTTCTTCTTTCAGTTTATGTAGCTCCTTCATTATATGAGATAATCCGGTTTCATTTACAACGAAAGGAAACTCTTCATGCAACAAATAAGACTGGCTTTTAATAGTCTCATTTTCATTGCTTTTTTCAAACTGCCGCTCTTGAGAATCTGCAAGGTTGGAAAGAATTAGTTTTTCTAACGAAATTCCAAAAAAAATGGATATTTTAATTAACCCTTCTATGGTTGGTTCACTAATGGCGTTTTCATAATTAGACCATGTAGTGCGTGAAAATCCCAGGAGATCCTTAATCTGGGCCTGTCTTAACCCTTTTTGCTTTCGTAAGAAATATAGATTTTTGCCAAAATTATTCAAGAACTGATCATTTTAAATTGCTAAATATTTTGGAAATTCCTGTTAAAATGGAATAACTTAGCGTAAATTTAGTGTAAGTAAATTTAATAATAGTAGCATTAAGACTTCAATTAACCTTTTTATGATAACTATCAATTTCCATTGATTCAATATAAAAACCTCTTATGTTTAAAAACTTCTATAACCATTCTGAACCCCGCTCTTATCATTGCCTGCCCCAGGAGTTTATCAATGATCCGCACAAAATGATCTATGCTTTCTGCGATGCATTTGAACTTGAATGTTGCAAAGAACGCTTATGGAATTTGTTAAAGGGACTGATTGGAAGTGATGATATGGATAGTCTGGATCATATTCAAAGGAGTAACTATATATTTTTTTGTGAATACCTGCAAAAATTAATAGAAGCAAGCTATATTATTTATGAAAGACAAAAAGCGTAAAGGGCTGCTGCGATAACGATTGTTGGATGAGTTATCCTGCCCAACCGGCCCTGTCAAGACTTCTGTATTGAATGGCTTCGGCAAGATGTTCTGCTTTAATATCACAAGTTCCGGAAAGATCGGCAATTGTTCTGCTAACCTTTAATATCCTGTCATAGGCCCTTGCGGAAAGATTTAATTTTTCCATGGCGGTTTTAAGCAGGTGTTGCCCTGCCTGATTGATGATGCAAATTTCTTTAAGCAGTTTGCTGCTCATTTGAGCATTTGAGTAGGTGCCGGAATGCTCTGAAAAACGTATGGATTGAATTTCTCTGGCCCTGATTACCCTTTCCCGTATGGACGATGAATTTTCTTCTTTCTGAAACGATGAAAGCTGGCTGAATGCAACAGGAGTTACTTCTACATGAAGATCAATCCGGTCGAGAAGGGGCCCGGATACTTTGTTAAGGTATTTTTGAACCGTGCCCGGGGCACAGCTACATTCTCTTTCGGGATGATTATAAAACCCGCAGGGACATGGGTTCATCGATGCGATCAGCATAAAACTGGCAGGAAAATCAAGCGATACTTTTGCCCGGCTGATGGTTACCCTTCTTTCTTCCATCGGCTGACGCATTACTTCGAGCACAGTTCTTTTAAATTCGGGCAACTCGTCAAGGAACAACACACCGTTATGAGCCAGTGAAATTTCGCCCGGCTGGGGAATGCCACCTCCTCCAACAAGGGCTACATCCGAAATGGTATGATGAGGGGAACGGAAAGGTCGTTTGGCAATTAACGTAGCGTTTTCTGGCAACTTACCGGCAACACTGTGAATTTTTGTGGTTTCCAGTGCTTCCTGCAGGCTAAGCGGAGGGAGAATGGTAGGAAGTCGCTTGGCAAGCATCGTTTTACCGGCTCCCGGTGGACCGATAAGGATGGCATTATGTCCACCTGCTGCGGCAATTTCCAGTGCACGTTTAATGTTTTCCTGGCCTTTAACATCGTTAAAGTCGAATTCAAATTCGTACTGACCGTTGTAAAATTCCTCCCTTGTGTCTACGACAACCGGTTGTAAGGAAGACTCATCCTTAAAGAAGTTGATTACATCCCTGATATGGCTTACCCCATACACATTCAACTGGTTTACCATGGCGGCCTCGCGGGCATTCTGCCTGGGAACAATCAACCCTTTAAACCCTTCTTTCCTGGCCTGAATGGCGATGGGCAATGCACCTTTGATAGAATGAACAGAACCATCAAGATTCAGTTCGCCCATAATTATATAGTCAGTAAGCTTTTTAGGATTTTGTAACTGATCGCTTGCGGCAAGGGTGCCCATAGCAATAGCCAGGTCGAATGCGGAACCGCTTTTTTTAATGTCTGCAGGAGCGAGGCTGATAATCAGTTTGGTCCGGGGCATGTAATAGCCGCTAGATTTAATAGTGCTCTCCACACGCTGAATGCTTTCTTTAACTGCCCCATCAGGAAGGCCGACAATAAAAGTCTTGTTACCATTTAATACATTCACTTCGACGGTGATAGTGATGGCTTCCACACCATATACCGCACTGCCATAAGTTTTTACTAACATGAATCCAAAGTAGGTAAATTGCCATTGATGCAATACCGTGATAACGCCCTTTTAATGATTAATGGTTAATGATTGATTATTAACGGTTAGTGGTTAATTGTTAGTGGTTAATTTATTTTCATTAACAACTAACCGTTAATCATTAATCATTAATAATTACCCCAGGTATCCTTGCAGTACCCGGCATCTTGATTTGGTTCTTAATTTGGTCATTGCTTTTTCTTTGATCTGGCGCACTCTTTCACGGGTTAAATGCAGTCGGTCTCCAATATCTTCAAGGCTCATAGCATGGTCAATGCCGATACCAAAAAAGTAGCAGATCACTTCTTTCTGGCGTTCATTTAAAGCGGTTAGCGACCTGTTGATTTCCAGTTTTAATGATTCATCATGTTCAAGTCTTCTTTCTGTTCTTTCAGCATTAGGATTTTCCATTACATCAATCAGTGTGTTTTCATCACCTTCCGCTATGGGGGTATCCATACTGATATGCTGGCCTGTTGCGTCTAAACCACCAACTACCTCTTCAATAGTCAATTCTAAAAGTTCGGCTATCTCTTCGGGAGAGGGTTCTCTTTCAAATTCCTGCTGAAGTTGTATATAGGCTTTCTGGATACGGTTGGTTAGGCCTACCTTATTAAGTGGCAGGCGAACAATGCGGGATTGTTCTGCCAAAGCCTGTAAAATGCTCTGGCGGATCCACCAAACAGCATATGAGATAAATTTAAAACCGCGGGTTTCATCAAAACGCTGTGCAGCTTTAATAAGGCCAACATTTCCTTCATTTATAAGATCAGAAAGGGCAAGGCCCTGATTCTGATATTGTTTCGCAACGGATATTACGAATCTTAAATTAGCTTTTGTTAATTTATCCAGCGCTGTTTGGTCGCCCTGGCGGATGCGTACGGCTAAACTAACTTCTTCTTCGCCGCTGATTAATTCAACTTTACCGATCTCCTGTAAATATTTTTCGAGACTTGGAGATTCACGGTTTGTAATAGATTTTGTGATCTTTAACTGGCGCATGCTCATGACTGGTGTTTTAAGGGTTGTTTTTAAACTTTTCTATGGTTAAGGGGTGCTAAGGAAACTTTTTAAAAATGTTTTGTTTCTGTTTCTTCAGCCCGTTAATATTTGACGTAAGTAGGAGGTAGAGGGAAACAATTAGAAAAAAATATTTTTTTTTATTCGTTTGCATCATTTTCAACATGAATAAACCAGACGTTATCCATGTTATTGTACTGAAGGCCATTATAAACAAGGCATGAGGTAGCGGCACTCGCTCTTGACAAGACACAATCTTATCATTGTTTAATGAAAGTAACAGCTTGAAATGGAAGAAAACCCAGATGCAAACCAGCCAATTTCTTTAATGATACTGATCGTCTCATTAACCACTAACAATTCGCCACTAACCATTAACTACAGCTTCTCCAGCAGCTCCACCACCTTTTCTTTTTTAAGAATCAGGTAGCCAAGGCGGTCGTTGCTGATGCCTTCCTTTAGCTGGTAACTGAAATCGAGCTGATCGCCTTTTACATTTGTTTCAAAAAAGCGGAATGAAATGTTGGGATAAGATTTTAATTCTTCCCCAATTTCATATAGATGCGTGGAAAGTATGAACAGGGAATTTTTAATTTTAATTAAACCCTTTATTACAGTGGAAGAACATTTCATGGCATCCTGAACATTGGTTCCCTTGAACAATTCATCGATGAGTACGAGCCATTTTTTTCCATCGTTAATTTTAATGATGGTGTTTTTTATCCGTTGTACTTCATTGAAAAAATAGCTTTCTCCTTTTATGATATTATCTACAACATTGATATTGCTTAATATGCCATTGAATAAAGATAACTTCATTTCAGTTGCAGGCACGCCCATGCCGATATGCGCCAGGTATACACCGGCGCCAACAGCTTTAATAAAAGTACTCTTGCCTGCCATGTTAGCACCGGTAAGAAAAATAAAACTATTATCAGGAGCTAATTTTACATTGTAAGCAACCGGTGAAGGAAGCAGGATATGGTATAAAGAATTTACTTCAACAAAGGGATGTTCATCATCAGACGAAAATGTAGGAAAGCAAAGGTTAAAACGTTGGGTAGCTATTGCCATGGAGTACCACGCATCCAGGCGGCCATAAATATCTATCAGTTCCATTGCGTGGTTCTTAAAACGATAGCGTAAAAAATGACCAAACTTGATGGTTTGTAAAGGTGTGATCTTAGCGCCCTGTGCAATGGAAGCCAGTTCTACCAGCAACGGATTTTTTATGATATCGGCAATACGGCTGGTATAGGTTCGCATGAATTTCGGTGTGCTGTCATCATTAAACAAGTTCACCAGGTCGCGGCAGCCACGCACAAAATCAGCAAAATGTCCTACGGAATATCTTAACAATGAAAAATCCGGGGCATGCAGCACCCGATAGGTATAAGCGTTCAAAGTGTTGGCAGCATCAGGAATGGTATCAATAAGGGATTCATAAAATTTTTCCATTACCATCACAGTGCCGTTGTTGACAGTCATCGGCCATTCGGCTGCTTTACGTTGTATGGTTTTTAAAATATCCTGTGTATCTGTAATCCGTTTGATATCATTAAACGGTTCGCTGAAAAACTTTGCCAGCCATTCTTTACCACCACGGGTGCGGGTAAAATTAAGTTTGTTGAATATGGAGAATTCTTCTTCCTGGTGAAAAACATTCAGGTCGTTAAACGTCGTTTTATCTATATCCATTTTATAGTGATTCTTTTTGGTCGTTTTTGCATAAATCGTTGGGAAAAAGGCTATCAGCTATCAGATTTCTTCCTGATAGCTGACTGCTCAAGGCTGCCAGCATTACCGGCTAAACTTCAGCCTCATTCCTTTTGCAGCTTCATTCCACGCTCCTTTATTATACACAAGATTGCCGTTTACAAAGGTATGCGTTACAGAAGGTAAGAATTTTTTTTCCAACGGGCTCCAGCCGCACTTGTATAAGATGTTTTCACTGGTAATAAGAGTATGCTGATGTACATCTGCCAGTACCAAATCAGCATAATATCCTTCCCTGATAAATCCACGGTCTGCTACCTGGAAACATCTTGCAACGGAGTGGCTCATCTTATCCACCAGTTTTTCTATCGAAATTTTTCCCTGATTTACATAATCCAGCATAAGCATTAAGGAATGTTGCACAAGCGGCAGGCCTGCATGGGCTTTTTCATAGGCTACTGTTTTTTCTTCAAGCGTATGCGGTGCGTGATCGGTAGCAATTACATCCAGCCGGTCATCCAGCAGGGCCTGCCAGAGTGCTTCCCTGTTAAAAGGAGCTTTTATGGCAGGATTGCATTTTATCAGGTTACCCAGTTGCTCATAATCTTCAGCACTGAAATGCAGGTGATGAACACACACTTCAGCAGTGATTCTTTTCTGTTCAAGAGGCAACAGATTTGAAAAAAGTTCCAGCTCTTTTGCAGTTGTTATGTGTAAAATATGTAAACGTGTGTCATATTTACGGGCAAGTTCCACTGCTCTGGTGGAGCTTGTAAGGCAGGCATTTTCATCACGTATCAAAGGATGATCTGCTGCAGTTAAAGTTCTATCCTGTTCTTTTAAGCGTTGCAGGTTTTGCGATATAATTTTTTCATCCTCACAATGGGTGGCAATCAAAACCTCGCTGTCTCTGAAAAGGGTTTCTAATGCAGCTTTACTATCAACGAGTAATCCACCGGTTGATGATCCCATAAAAATCTTGATGCCGCAAACGTCTGTTCGTTTGTCATTTGTCTTTAGCGCCTCTTCAGCATTGAAATTTGAGGTACCCATGTAAAAAGAATAGTTAGACAGGGATGTTTGTGCGGCTATAAGGTATTTTTCTTCCAGCAACTCCTGGGTAAAAGCTGGCGGCAATGTGTTGGGCATTTCCATAAAAGATGTTACCCCGCCGGCAACGGCCGCTTTAGCCTCGGAATAGATAGTGGCCTTATGGGTTAAACCCGGTTCCCTGAAATGTACCTGGTCATCTATAACACCGGGTAGTAAGAGTTTATTCTCACCATCAATTTCAATAACTGAAAATTTGACATTTATTGAAGGTGCAATTTTTTCTATGCGGCCATTCTGCATCAACATTTCGCCTGCAACGGTTTTGCCTTCATTTACAATAGACGCATTTTTGATAACGTATCTTTCCATAATTTGAATTTGCCATTCACATATTAGGATAGTTAATACGGAATGCTATTACTTTGCTGATTAAACGTTTATTTGAGGGTAAGCCTGAATCTTGCCTGTGTTACAAAAATTTGGAAAACTGACAATATCATGCAATTTAAAAAAACCCTTGTTAGACTTTTTATTTTCTTATCACCGTTACAGTTAGCTGCTCAGTCAACCAATTTGCCACAGGGCTCGAAACATTTGCATTTTCTCGACAGGCTTGAAATAATGATGCAAACAAATGCTGATCTTAACTTCTCGGGTGTTAAACCGTTCAGTCGCAGGAATGCAGTAAGGGCCGCAGAACTGGCAGATTCTCTGGAAAGCAAATTTCCCTATGATTATTTTTATCATCTCTCAAAAGTAGATAAGTACAACTTTCAAAGCTTACAACTCAATAACCGGGAATGGACAAAAGCAGACACCAACACCTTCAAAAGCCGTAAACCTTTCCTGGGCGTGTTTTATAAAACGAAGGGAGATATGCTATCGGTGAATCAAAAGGATTTTTTTGTGTCTATAAACCCGGTTATACAACAGCAGCAATCCATAGAAACGGGCAATGGGCAACGCATATTTCTAAATTCAAAGGGTATTACGGCAAGAGGATTGATTGCCAACAAAATTGGATTCGATTTTTACGTAACAGACAACCAGGAACGGATGCCTCTTTTTGCACAAAAACTGGTTGACAAATACAACGCCGTGCCGGGAGCCGGATTTTATAAACCTTTTAAAACTACCGCCTATGATTATTTTGATGGAAGAGGCTCCCTGTATTTTAATCTGGCTAAATATTTTAATATTCAATTCGGCTACGACAGGAATTTTATAGGAAGTGGTTATCGCAGCCTGCTGCTGAGTAATTTCGCCAACAACTATCTTTTTCTTAAGATCGATACGCGTATATGGAAGTTGAATTATACCAACCTGTTTATGGAATTGCTTCCCGAGTTCAACTTCAACACAGGAAATATATTATTGCCAAAAAAATATGCCGCAACACATCGGCTTGGCATAAACGTTACTCCCTGGTTGAATGTAGGATTGTATGAATCTATTGTATTTGGCCGCCAGAACCGGTTTGAATTTTCTTATCTCAATCCGGTGATTTTTTTACGTTCCGCCGAACAACAAATCGGCAGTCCGGATAATGCTTTTGTTGGTTTTGATTTTAAGGCCAATGTTGCTCATCGGGGCCAGGTATATGGTCAGTTGTTCCTGGATGAATTTGTGTTAAAGCAAATAAAAGCCGGCACCGGATGGTGGGGAAATAAGTTTGGAATACAGTTGGGAGGGAAAGTTATAGATATTTTTGACATAAAAAATCTCGATATCCAGGGAGAATTAAATTTGGTTCGCCCGTTTACTTATTCTCACTATGATGTCGTTGCTAATTATACTCATTACAACCAGCCGCTGGCTCATCCCTTAGGTGCAGACTTTGCCGAGATAACAGGTATTTTGAGATATCAGCCTAAACCTAAATGGACTACACAGTTAAAGATGATCATATTTGTTCAGGGCGTAGATTCCGCCGGTCAAAACCTTGGAAATAACATCTTTCTTAACAGTGATACACGTCCTTTTGATTATGGCTATAAAATTCCATCCGGATTAAAATCAAACGTGTTTAATGCCTCGCTGATGGCATCTTATGAATGGAAGGAAAATTTATTTTTGGATGGCTCTTTACTGCTAAGAAGCTTTAAAGTTGTCAACAGGCCGGACTTAGCTGTTAATACAACTTTGCTAACTGTGGGTATCAGGGTTAATATGTTTAGAAGGGAGTATGATTATTAGTGTTTTTTTTAACCACGGAGGAAAGCCGAGGTATCACGGAGGTCCACGGAGGAAGCTTCCTCCGTGGACCTCCGTGATACCTCGGCTTTCCTCCGTGGTTAAAAAAACACTTCCGAGTTGTTGAATATGAAGTAGTAATAATCGCTCATTAAATCCACAAGACATCCATATTTTAAGTAAAAACAATGATTACGCGCCAGATCATTATTAAAGCTGTAAATCTTGTTATATTGCTTCAGATATCCAATCCTGATTAATGTTAAAGAGCTCCACCATACAACTCTTGCGGTTTCATTTTTCATTTTTTCTGATGCCGGTTTATTTATTTGCGTTGAGTAGTTTACTTAAACCCAACTGGAGCCGTGCCATACTGATCTTTTTTATCTTACATGTACTGGTGTATCCGTCAAGCAATGCTTATAATTCCTATATGGATCGTGATAAGGGAAGTATAGGAGGCGTTAAAACTCCTATGGAACCTACCAGGCAATTGTTTACTGTTTCCTTACTACTTGATGGCATTGCCATTGTATCGGCGTTTTTCATCAGTAACTTTTTTGCCGCAGGAATTTTATTATACATTCTGGCATCGCGGGCATACAGTTACAGGGGTATTCGCTTAAAAAAGTATCCCATTGCAGGCTATCTGACTGTAATAATATTTCAGGGTGGCGTTACTTTCTGGTTAGTGTATCACGGCAGTCATCCAACGCAAACGGTACATGTTCCTGTGAACGCAATGTTGGCCAGCAGCTTACTAATCGGCGGTTTGTACCCTTTAACCCAGGTATATCAACATGAAGCCGACAAAACTGACGGAGTTACTTCCATCAGTTTGTTGCTTGGATATAAAGGCACTTTTGTTTTCACCGCTATAATATTCTTGTTTGCTTTTATAGTATTAGCTTATTATTTTTTTTCAGGTCTTGAAATGATGCAGTTTTTATTATTGCAGATATTTATGATACCTGTACTCATATATTTTTTCATATGGGCGGCAAGGGTATGGAAGAATACATCAGCCGCTGATTTTTCCAGTACCATGAGAATGAACATCCTGGCATCCTGTTGCACCAATGCAGCTTTTATAACATTAATAATATGGAGATTTTTTGAGTAAGATAATTTCAATCGGTACAGCGCTGCCAACTTACCGGCACCAGCAAAACGATATCCTGCATTTCATGCAAAATGTGTATGCTATGGATGTAACGGAAAGGCGCAAGCTAAAATTTCTGTATCACCAGAGCAACATCGAACATCGCTATTCGGTGATTCCCGACTATAGCAGGCCCGTAGCGGATTGGAAATTTTATCCGCATTCTGAAAACCTGGAGCCTTTTCCTTCATTGGAATTTCGCATGAGCCTGTATAATAAATGCGCAGCTCCATTGTCTGTTGATGCCATCCGCAATTGTATTGAAGGTCATATCACTTCGGGTGAGATCACGCACCTCATAACGGTTAGCTGTACCGGCATGAGCGCTCCCGGCCTCGACCTTCAGGTAATGGAACTAATGGACCTGCCTAAAAATATCTTCCGAACCTCAGTTAATTTTATGGGATGTTATGCCGCCATCCATGCTATGAAGCTGGCGGATGCATTGTGCAGCTCCAATGCAACAGCAAACGTAATTATCGTATGCACCGAATTGTGTACGCTCCATTTTCAGAAAGAAGCCACTAAAGATAATATCACCTCCAGCTTATTATTCAGTGATGGCTCCGCTGCAATGCTGGTAACGGCCGATTGTCACGCCCAAAAAGGTTTTCACATAGATGGATTTTATGCAGAAGTTTTAATAAAAGGAAAGAAGGATATGGCCTGGGAACTTTCTTCCAGCGGGTTTCTGATGAAATTAAGCGGTTATATACCCGAGCTGATAGAGGAAGATTTTGAAGCCTTAGTAAAGAGGGCTTTACAATCACGGCAATTGTGTAAAGAAGACATAAGTTGCTGGTGCATTCATCCCGGAGGAAGAAAAATCCTTGAATCTATCAACAAAAGCCTGTCGCTGCACAATGGCGAACTTGCCGAAAGTTTTAATGTGTTGAAAAAGTTTGGTAACATGTCTTCTCCAACAATATTGTTTGTATTAAAAAGCATGATACAGAAACTGGATAAATCCAGGGAACATAAAATGTTTGGTGCTGCCTTTGGGCCGGGACTAACGATGGAGACTTTCGTGGTAAGCAATTGATTTTTCTTTTATAATTACATACTGATTAAAATCATCCGGTGAACCTTTCTCAAAGATCTTATAAAAAAGAATTACTCGACAGAGCAGATATTCCCTTTGAGGATATTAAACGGAACATGGAAGAACTGGAATTCATCAACACTTATCTTGGAGGACATAACATAACCATTGCCGGCATCAGGCGACTTTTGGCTGATACTACTTTCAGCAATAAAAAGGAGGTTGTTATCTGTGAAATCGGTTGTGGTGGTGGCGACAACATAATGGCCATTCAGGGCTGGTGTAAAAAAAATAAGATACCGGCACATTTCATTGGCATAGATATAAATGCTCACTGCATTGAAGTAGCCGTTTCAAAGCTTAAAGGCCTCAACGCACGTTTAATTACTGCAGATTATGTTACAATAAATTTTGAAGATGAGAAGCCGGATTACATTTTTACATCGCTTTTTTGCCATCATTTTACCGATGAGGAGCTGGTGCAAATGCTCGGCTGGATGACACACAATGCACAAAAAGGGTTTTTTATCAATGATCTTCACCGCCATCGCATAGCTTATTACACCATTAAGTTTTTAACAAAAATGTTCTCCAGCTCATATCTTGTTAAAAACGATGCGCCGCTGTCTGTACTAAGGGGATTTAAAAAAAAGGAATGGGAGCAGTTGATGCAAGCAGCCGGCATCAGGCAGTATACCATTCAGTGGAAATGGGCTTTCCGTCATCTGATCACCGTACCCAATAACCAGCGTATATTGCAATCGTCAGTAACCTGATATATTTCAAGCCATCAATGAATGCTTATTCTTCAGATAACATGATCACCGAACCTGTTTCAGCACAGTCTCAGGAAGCGTTGCAGGGTGTTTATGATGTTGCGGTAATAGGGGGCGGCCTGGCAGGGTTATCTCTTTCTATTCAATTGGTGCAAGCCGGTTACAGTGTAGTGCTATTTGAGAAAGAAAAGTATCCTTTTCACAAGGTATGTGGTGAGTATATAAGTACCGAGAGCTGGAACTTCCTTGAAAGCCTGGGCTATCCTTTAAGTGATATGGCTGTACCGCTATTGAAAAAGTTGATCGTTTCTTCACCTGATGGCCATTTCATTGAACAGGACATGCCATCAGGGGGCTTCGGCATAAGCAGGCATAAGATAGATGCTGATCTGGCACGGATGGCACAATCGAATGGCGTTCATCTGCTGGAAGAAACTAAAGTGACCAGTGTTATTTTTAATGAAGAGTGTTTTAGCATCCAGTGTTCCAGGCTGCAGTACCAGGCCAAGGTGGTGTGCGGTGCCTTTGGCAAGCGAAGCAACCTTGATGTAAAAATGAAACGCCCATTCACCGGCAAAAAAGATGGCTTGCTGAATAATTATATAGGAGTAAAGTATCACATTAAAACAGACTTTCCGGCAGATACCATAGCACTGCATAACTTTAAGGATGGTTATTGCGGCATTTCCCGGATAGAAGATGGTAAATATTGCCTTTGCTATTTAACTACTGCAAACAACCTGCGCAGGAATGATAACTCCATAACAAGCCTGGAAGAGAAAGTTTTACAAAAAAATCCTTTTCTCAAAAAGATCTTTCAACAATCAACAGTTCTTTACCAGGCACCCCTGACTATTTCGCAGATTTCTTTTGAGAATAAGTCGCAGGTAGAAAACCATATACTGATGGTGGGCGATGCAGGCGGTATGATAACACCGCTCTGCGGAAATGGCATGAGCATGGCGCTTCATGCAAGTAAAATAGCAGCGAAACTTATCATAAATTTTTTATCTTCTGCTATTTCAAGGCAACAACTTGAAGAGAATTACGTTGAACAGTGGAACAGGTTATTTAAAAAACGATTACATGCAGGGCGTATTATGCAACGGCTTTTCGGCAAAGAATGGATAACAAATGTATTTATCATTATGATGAGACCATTTCCGAAATTTGTTTCTTTTTTGATCCGGCAAACCCATGGGGATCCATTCTGATCGGTAATATGAAAACTATACTACTATTTACAACTTTGTTGCTATGTACGGCCACGCACGCGGTATCACAGAATTATCATGCTGTTCATGGATCATCTTATGCCGGCAGCCTGGGTGTTATGAATAATCCGGCTTCCATCTTAAGTACGGAATCTCCCTGGGATGTAAACCTGTTGTCGTTCCAGATAACGTCTTCTACGAATGCTTTTTCTATCTTAAATTATTCTCTTTTATCATCGCCGGCCGCATCGAAGTACAGAATTAACAGCGGGAATTTTGAACGCTATATCAAAGACAACTATAACATTCATTTATTAAACGCGCGTATAACCTTAAACCGTAAAAACGCTATTGCCTTTGGAGTAAATCTCCGGGGTTATATAGATGTAAAAACAAGCAGGTATAATTACCTGGATACCATAAACAATATCAGGAAATTTTTAAAGGCTAATGAAGATAATTCCGGCATTGGGGGCGATATTAAAACAAGCAACTGGTTAGAGGTTTTTGGTACTTATAGCCATACTTTATGGGATGACGAGCAAAGCCGGTTAAACGGAGGTATAACGGTAAAGGGAACACGTGGAATTGCAGGTGGTTTTGCAGGCGTGGATGGAACAGCTTTTGTTAAAGCTAATCAAACCAACAGATCTTTTTACCTGGTGAAAGCCGGTAACATTAAATATGGATATTCTTCTAACTTTGACAAATGGATAAAGGGCCGATCCTCTTCACAAAATATCAAAGATCTTTTTATTCTTTCACAAGGCAGCGCTTCAATAGACCTGGGATTGGAATATTTGATCAAGCCACAGGCTGTTACTAATTTTTATGATGAAGACAGCTACTATGATTACGAATGGAAGATAGGAATATCATTACTGGATGCAGGTGTTACTAAATATAAATACAGCTTTCAAAGCAGGATAGCCAACAATCTTAAAGTGGATGTTTCTGATACTGTACTTCAAAGAAAATTCGATCGTGTAAAATCAATTCAATCCTTTAACGATAGCCTTTCTACTGTTTTTACAGGCATCCAGCCGCTGGCCGGATATTTCACTGTCATTAATCCCGTAAGGCTGGTAATAAATGTTGACAGGTATTTATTTGACGACTTTTATCTGAACGGAGAAGTAACGGCAAACCTTTCTTCATTAGCCGGAACAAAGAAATTGTACAGTTCAGAGATGAGCTTTTTAACCGTTACTCCCCGGTGGGAAACAAGAAGATATGGGTTGTATCTTCCCATTCAATTAAACACGGAAAAGCAGTTTTGGGTAGGAGGGGCCTTCAAGGCCGGTCCGCTGCTTTTCGGACTTCATAACCTTGCCTATATCTTTTCTAAAAAGAAAATTCAAAACGGGGGAGGGTACCTTGCTCTGGTGTTACGGCCTGGTACTCAAACAAAAGAGCGTCGCGATAAGCGGAATAATTGTCCGAGGTAATTTACCGGTTTTTTTTAACCACAGAGGAAAAGCCGAGGTAGCACGGAGGTCCACGGAGGAAGCTCCTCCGTGGATCTCCGTGCTACCTCGGCTTTTCCTCCGTGCTACCTCGGCTTTTCCTCCGTGGTTAAAAAAAACACTCACTATTTTTACTGAATGAAATCAAATAAGATCTTCCCTTTACTTATAATAGTAGTGCTTCCGGTAATATTTGCATTATCACTGCCATTCTTTTTCAAACTTCAAATCTTTACAGACCCACAGCAG
>CAXTDO010000038.1:0-16321 GCA_964242315.1 uncultured Flavihumibacter sp. | reverse complement strand
CCCGCCTTCCTGTTACGGTAAAAACCCGGCTCGGCTGGGATGATCAAACCAAAAATATTGAAGAGGTAGCAGAACGTTTGCAGGATATCGGTATTGCCGCGCTAAGCATTCATGGCCGCACCCGCACACAGATGTACAAGGGTGAAGCAGACTGGGCACTGATTGAAAAAGTAAAAAATAACCCCCGCATTCATATACCCATTTTTGGTAATGGCGATATTGATTCCCCTGAGAAAGCATTGCTTTATAAAAACCGGTATGGGGTTGATGGTATCATGATCGGACGTGCGGCGATAGGCTATCCCTGGATATTTAAAGAAATCAAACACTACCTGAAAACAGGTGAACGTTTACCAGCCCCCTCCCTCGAAGAAAGAGTCCAGGTCTGCAAAAAACATCTTTACAGATCCGTAGATTGGAAAGGACCTATTACCGGTATTCATGAAATGCGCCGGCATTACTCCAACTATTTAAAAGGACTTCCTAACATCAAAGAGTACCGGAATAAGTTAGTCACCCTTAATACAAAGGAAGAGATAAACGAAGTTCTGGATGATGTAAGCACTTATTACGCAGGCTTCGAGTTTGAAAAAACGGCGATCGTGTTAATTAATTATCATGAAAAATGCGCCGTTTAACATGGTGGAAGCTGGTTCACTTTATTAATAACACGCTGCTGGTTGTAACCGGAAGAAACTGGTTGTTCAATCATCTGTAGTACCTCATTATCTAACGGAGATACATGAGATTTAAAAGTAGCAACCAGTTCCCCATTCTCGTTTAAAAGATATTTGCAAAAATTCCATGAAGGTTGATGGCCGTTCCATCCATTCTTGTCTTTATTGGAGAGCCACTCAAACACTTCCTGTTGCCCGGATTTAATTACCGATGCTTTTGTAAATATGGGGAATGATACGCCGTAATTGATCCGGCAAAAACTTTCTATTTCTTCATCACTGCCAGGTTCCTGGCCTTTGAAATAATTAGCCGGAAAGCCCAGTATCACAAGATCTGATTGGTGCATCCGTCTCAATTTTTCCAATTCTTCGTATTGGCCAGTAAATCCACAGTTAGAAGCCAAGTTAACCACCATCACTTTCTTTCCTTTTAATGTGTTGAAGTCAAATGCCGATTTGTTTGCAAGCGTTCCATGTAAAGAATAAAACGGCACCGTTGCGCTTACATTACCAGTGTTGATAGATGTACCTGAATCTTTATCATTAATGCCTGATAACTTCTGTACCAGCGGATATATAAATTTTAATATGCTTTGCTTTATTGTCATATCACTACTTGCCTGTTTAATTAATATTTAAAATTTCAATGCAAAAAATAATCCACTTCATACCTCATACCTCAAACCTCATACCTACTGCGATAGCAGTTACCTGATTCTTCGTAATTTCATCGCATTATGTCCGACGAATTCTTTATGCAGCAAGCGCTGAAAGAAGCATTAAGAGCCTTCGAACAGGGAGAGGTTCCTGTTGGGGCCGTTATTGTTATGAATGAAAAGATAATAGCACGGGCGCATAACCAGGTAGAACAATTAACTGATAGTACCGCGCATGCGGAGATCATGGCATTAACAACAGCATTTGATTATTTAGGAAGTAAGTACCTGCCTGCTGCACGAATATACGTTACTGTAGAACCATGCCTCATGTGCGCCGGCGCTCTTTATTGGAGTAAGATCGGCGCCATCGTTTACGGTGCATCAGATGAGAAAAACGGCTATGGTAGAACAACACAGGGTACCTGGCCGTTCCATCCTAAAACCGTATTACTTACGGGAGTACTAAAAGAAGAATGCACCCGGCTTATGCAGAACTTTTTTAAAGCCAGAAGATAATAACTGGACGATTGGGCTCACTTGAAAATCACCTTTACAGTACATGCATTTATGTAAGCATTAAAATTTGTAATTATTATGGTACTTATGAATGGTAACAACAAATATTCACAGATTTATTTATTGCAATTTATTTTCAATTAATGCCGGCCTGATGACTTTTTTAACTTTAACATTGTAAATTTGTTTTCCTTAACCAGTTATTACAAAAACAATAAAACTAATATCTATGGCATTTACACTACCTGCATTACCATATGCACCGGAAGCATTAGAACCTCATATTGATACGGCTACCATGCAGATTCATCATGGCAAGCACCACCAGGCATATGTTGACAATTTGAATAAAGCTATTGCGGGAACGGAAAATGAAAGCAAAACTTTAGAGCAACTGGTAGCACAGGCAGGTAAAATAAGTCCTGCAGTAAGGAACAACGGGGGAGGACATTGGAACCATACTTTCTTCTGGGAATCGCTGACGCCGAAGGGTGCAGGTAGTCCTAATGGTAAGCTGGCAGCATCTATTGAAGCTGAGTTCGGATCATTTGATCAGTTGAAAGAAAAAATCGCTGCTGCTGCAATGACGCGTTTTGGAAGTGGCTGGGCCTGGCTTATTGAACAGGATGGCAAATTGGTAATCAGTTCAACTCCTAATCAGGACAATCCGCTGATGGATATTGCAGAAGTAAAGGGAACACCAATTTTAGGTATAGATGTTTGGGAACATTCTTATTATCTTAAGTATCAAAATCGCCGGGCCGATTATCTTGCAGCGTTTTGGAATGTGGTAAACTGGGATGTAGCAGGCAAGCGTTATGAAGAGGCTTTATAATATACCTTACTAATATTATTACTGCAATCCCGGTATCTGATACACCGGGATTTTTTTTGAAAGACAAAAAAGTATTATCTAATGTGTCATCATTAATATTCAAAATATTTTATGAAATTATTTAACGTTGCGCTATCCGTACTGGTCACTGCAGTTGTAACATCATGCTCAGGGTCTGGTAAAAAAGTACTGGTTATGGCTACCGGAAAGATTACAGTAAATGAAAAGGATGAAAAAAATATAAAAGTAGAGACTGGCACTACGCATTACGAAAAAGAAATTAATCTTTCGGGTGGAGACAAGGAGACTTTAACAGTTCAAAGTGCGGGTGGTAATAAAACTTTCGAGGTTAATGAAACGGGCTATTATATGCTAAACCTCAAACCTGATACCCTGGTAGGAGGAATTGTAAAGTATGGCACTGGTGCCAGAACTGCTAATTTAACCGGAGAAGACGTAGATCGCATCATTGATAGTACACAGAAATTGATACTGGGTCAGAATGCCAGTGATGAAAGTAAAACGTATTTTATTTTACCTAATACGCTTAAGGAAGTAAGTAAAAATTTAGAATCTAAAATTGTTGGTCCGTATAATGGGATACCCGGATCACTTGCTACCGGCAATTCAGGTAAGGTACCTGAAGTATATAAGTTTTACACCAACAAACAACAAAGAGAATCGGTAGAACACCTGATCCAGGAAAGAAAGAAATGATTTTAATGATTAATGGTTAGTTATTAATTATTAACGGATGAGGGTTGTAAGGTAGCAATTCATTTTATAATGGTTAGCGACTAACCGTTAATCATTAATAATTATCAGGGCACCGGATCATGTCCGTGACCGCCCCATGGATTACAGCGTACAATTCTTTTTAACGTAAGCCATCCGCCTTTTATCAATCCGTATTTTTTAAGTGCTTCTATTCCATATTGCGAGCAGGTAGGGGTGTAACGGCAGCTCGGAGCAAGCCAGGGTGAAATTACTATCTGATACAGCCGTATCAGGCCGATAAAGGGAAGGCTAATTATTTGAAGAAGATTTATCATTCACCAGATGTATTAGTCGATGTAAAGATATTACTATCTTTTCTGTAACAATTGCAAAATCGGGAAGCTCCTTTCCGCTGTAAATAATAAAAAGTAAAAGCTGAAGATTTTTTTCAACCAGCAATTCCTGCAATGGACCTTTTTTCAACCGGTAAGCCTCACGTGTCAATCTTTTCACCCGGTTTCTATTAACGGCTTTTTTAAAATTTTTTGTTGAAACACCAAAACCAGCCTGGAGAGAAATTGAAGACACGCTGGTAAACAGGTAAAATACCCGGAAAGGAAAGATATTAAAAGATTGCCTGCTATTGAAAACCTGTTCAATAAGTTTGCGGCTTTTCAGCCGTTCTGTTTTGCCTAAGGTAAATACTTTTTTAATAAAGATTGTTTAAATAAAGTGGTGATAAAGCATCAAACAAAAAAAGCCCCGGCGAACGGAGCTATTAGTTGAGATCAACACCATAATGTTTGAAATAATTATTTTAAAGACGACTCGCTTGATACTGTTAACTTTCTCCTTCCCTTAGAGCGGCGGCTCGCAAGCACTTTTCGGCCGTTAGCACTTTGCATGCGTTTACGAAATCCATGTACCGATTTGCGACGACGTGTGTGCGGTTGAAATGTACGTTTCATTTTTTTTATTTTTAAATACTACCGATTTTCATTACCAATTTCCGTTTAAAGACGGATCAAACTTAAATGCACAACAGGTCACCATACCCACTGTGTCGTGAAAGGGAGCGCAAAGGTATGGTAAAACCGTTCTCAATCCAATAGATTAAATAAATTTACCGGTCATCTGTATATTAGTGAAAAATAGCCTGCTGTTAACTGCGACGATTTGTTAGTAGCCTGGTCAACGGCTATAAAATTAAAATTTCCCCTGAGTCTTTTTGTCACTGTGTTATGTTCAATGATAGTAATCTTACCAGTTTGAGAAATCATGATGCTGGTTGATACCGGACTATAGATACCTATATAAGTTCCGGTAAGGGCATCCAGGTTATAAGTTCCCGGAGGTGTATTAAAAGGTATGGACAATACTATTAACTTCGAAAGATCCAGTTCGGAACCTGTAATAATAATATCCGTACCGGACTGGGTTCCGGAAATGCTCCTGGCAGTCCAGTCTACGTTATCAACTTTCACATATAAAGTATCGGTAAGATTAGCGGGTGGCAGTGTTGATACATAAGGCAGTTTATTAAAAATACCTTCGGTAACCAGTTTTTGTTTGCTGTCAAAATCACGGTATGCTTTAAAATGGAATGTACCGGTAATTGTTTTATTAATTTTGTCAATGGCTGTAACAACTACAACACCTCCTGCCTGGGTAGTATCCTGACCTTCATTTGAAGTGTAAGCTAATCCGCTGAGATCCAGGCTGTCTGATAATTCAGCGCCATTGAAGCTCATCTGATCTAATACGTAAGTACCGGGAACGGTATCATTTAATGTGATGGTCAACGATTTTCCATCACTGCTTATTCCATCAATATTTATATATCCGGCAATAATACTTGCAACCGCGCCCCTGGTTGCTGTCCATTGTGAACCGTTAATCTTCATTGTTAATGTTGCGCCTGCCGTTGGAGTGCCTCCTGAACCCAACTCAACACTTATCTCTTTCTGACAGGAAATAACTGTTAGTATAAGTAACGGAAAAACCAGGCGACTTATAGATCTGAACATATAAAAGCTTAATCAGGGTTATGGTGATCAACGCAATAATAAGGATTATTATTGGGAACGGGTAGTTCAAAGAAAGGATTAAGTGTTTACTTTATTTAAGAAACAAATACATGGATATTAACCTGCTCAAAAAATTTTATAGATGAATCTGCGCTGAATGAACCCGTTCACCAAAAAATACTGAGGCATGGCTATCAAAATCAGCAGGTGAATCTGTTGTAAAGAATTGGCGTACACCGGTTTTGCTGCAACTTTTTTCTACCTCAGGGTGGCGCTTTAAATAATCTGTAAGGCTGTTTGCTACTATTTCGCCCTGAGAGATTAATGCAACTGAGGGCGGTAATAAAGGAAGAATTTTACTTTTTAACAACGGGTAATGTGTACATGCAAGCAGGATAGTATCAATGTTATCTGATTTGGCAAAGAGGCGCCCGATATGCTTTTGCACAAAATAATCTGCTCCTTTGCCGGTATGTTCATTATTTTCAATCAGCGGTACCCACATCGGGCAAGCCTCCTGGTAAACGGTTACAGTTGGAAAGAGCTTGCTAATTTCAATGATGTAAGATTCAGACAGTACGGTACCGGATGTAGCGAGTATGCCTACTTCACCGGTATGCGTGTAATTGCCAATAATTTCGGAAGTAGGACGGATCACGCCAAGAACTCTCTTGTTTGGATCTATTTTAGGAAGATCATTTTGTTGTATAGTTCTTAAGGCTTTAGCAGAAGCCGTATTACATGCAAGTATAATAAGTTGACATCCTTTTTGAAAAAGCCATTGTACACATTGAAGCGTATATTTATAAACCGTTTCAAAAGACCGGGTTCCATAGGGAGATCTTGCATTATCACCCAGGTATATATAATCATATTCAGGAAGGCTGGCTACAATTTCTTTTAATATAGTAAGTCCTCCATATCCCGAATCAAAAACACCTATGGGTTGTGATAAAGCCATAACAGGATTTAGCTTTTTAATATGTATAGGAAGGAAAATCTTGTTTGAAAAGCGCTAACAAAAAAACCTGGAAAAATGATTAACATTCGTCCAGGCTTCACGATATAGCTTAATTTAATTATTTCAGGTTCAGCTTCTTTTTTATCATTGGCAGAAGATCATCACCTGTTGGTACAACCAGGAATGCTTCCCTGTTAAAAACATGCGTATAACCATTATCTTTAGCTATTTGCTGAATGATGTCCAGTGTTTTCTTTTGCAGTGGCGCTAATAATTCCTGTTGTTTATCTTCCAGTTGCTTTTGTGCTTCCTGGCTATAGTTCATTATTCTTGAATACAGATCCTGTAGTTTCTTCCTTTCTGCTTCTTTAACTACCGGACTAAGTTTAGCCGAATCGTCATTAAACTTCTTAGCCTTTGTTTCCAGTTCTTCCTGGTAATCCTTACCGTTTTTATCTAATACTTCGCGAAACTGATTTAACATCGAATCGGCCTTTTTTGCTTCAGGTAAACTCTGTAATAACTCCCCTGTATTTACATAACCAATTTTCATCTGAGCTTTTGTCTGACCGCTCACTACTAAAAAGCTTGAAACCAATAATACAATTGTAAAAAAGTGTTTTGTGTTGTTCATGATTATTTTTTTTGTTACCCCATAAAACACCAGGTGTGTTTTACTTATTTAAGTTGTTTTTATAGTTGAAATAGAAGAATGCGCAGTTGACTGTAATATTGTTGTTTAGGATTTATTTAACACCCAGTTCTTTTAATACATCCTCGCTTTTGTCAAGTTTTGGGTCGGCAAAGATAACGGTAATTCCTTCACTTTTATCCAAAATAAAATCATATAAGCGTGCTACGGCAATTTTTTGAATAGCATTATACACTTTATCCTGTACGGGTTTTACCAGTTCCTGCCGTCTTTTAAAAAGGTCACCTTCAAATCCAAATCTCCTGCGTTGCAATTCACGAACTTCTTTCTCACGAAGAAACAATTCGTCTTCTCTTTTTTTCTTTAGTTCCTCACTCAGCATTACCTTTTCTGCATCGTAGTCTTTGTACATCTTGTCCAGGGAACCTTGTTTATCATCAATTTCCTTTTGCCACTGAACGCTGAATTGGTCAAGCTTTGTTTGAGCTTGTTTATAGTCAGGCATCTTTTCAAGAATGTATTTAGTATCTACGATTGCATAACGCTGAGCTTTGCTAACTATAGCAGATGAAAACAAAACAACAAATAGCAATAGTTTTTTCATCAAGAAGTAATTATTAATGGTTAATGATTAATTATAAATGATTAATGGTTAATTCTCATATTGTAAGTGTTCTCTACCTAACCTCATACCCCATACCTGACACCTCATACCTACTCGGGTTCAAATCCTAACATAAAGGTAAACCTGGAAGCATCTTTCAGTGATCCACCCGGTTTTAATCGATCGAATCCTATTCCATAATCAAACCCGAGTAATCCAAACATAGGCAGGAAAAACCTTGCACCTACACCAGCGCTTCTACGTAAACGAAACGGATTATAATCTTTGTAGTCGTACCATCCATTGGCCGCTTCAAAAAAGGTTAACCCGTAAATAGTACTGCTGGGATTGGTGCTAAAAGGATAACGCAGTTCCAACGTATACTTGTTAAAAATAGTAAAGAATTTAGCTGCCTGTTGCTGATCAGGATTAACTTTTGGATCGGAGTTATCATAAACAGGGTACCCTCTGTGTGCAATAATATCGTAACCTAATATACCAAAGTTATTAGTAAGTCCGGCATCTCCTACCTGGAAGCGCTCAAATGGTGAGTAATCCAGTTGACTGTTGTAACGTCCCATGAAACCATATTTAGCAGCGGCTTTCAATACGAATTGCCGGCTTTTATCGGCACCCATAGGTTTACCAATCGGAACATACCACTCACCATTTACACGCCATTTATGAAACTCTGGAAACCTGTATGGATTGGTTGAGGTTACAATAGATGGATCCAATAAAGAGTAAGGAGGAGTAAGTTGAGCGCTTACAAGAAAGTTCGATCCGCTTTTTGGGAAGATCGGCTGATCTATCGAGGAACGGCTCAGTGCAAACTTCAAACTTATGTTGGTAGCTGTAAGGTTACTTAACCCTGGAAAAAGATTAGGGTAATTACGCAATTTATACTGTGTAAGGTTCAACGACGATACTAACGTGAAATAATCATCCGGCCATTTTAATTGTTTACCCAAAGCGATAGACACACCTAATGTTTTAAGATAAGCAGTATCACCCGCTTTCTTACTATACGTTCCGGTATAAGGGTCGTAGGCGTTGGAATATTTAGTACTGTACAAGCTGAATGTAAGGGAATTCCTTTTTCTACCCCCTAACCATGGTTCGGTAAAGGAAGCATTATACGAACGGAATGCTCTTCCATTACTTTGAACACGAACGCTTAATTTCTGTCCATCGCCTGTAGGCAAAGGATCCCAGGAATTTTTATTGAAGATATTCCTTATAGAAAAGTTATTAAAAGATACTCCCAGTGTTCCGGTTAAACCAATACCGCCGCCCCATCCTGCAGAAAGTTCCAATTGATCAGAAGATTTTTCCTCAACGGTATAATTAATATCAACCGTTCCGTCTTCCTGGTTAGGCACAGGATCGATACCTATTTTTTCCTGATTGAAATAACCAAGGTTAGCTATTTCCCTGTTCGAACGTATCAATTCCTGCCTGCTGAATTTCTCGCCTGGTACCGTTCTTATTTCACGGCGGATCACATACTCCTTTGTTCTATCATTTCCGCTGATGTTGATATTTTTAATAGTGGCTTGCGGACCTTCTACAATGCGGATTTCATGATCGATCGTATCATTATATACTTTTGTTTCCACAGGTTCTACCCGGAAAAATAGGTAGCCATCATCCTGGTATAAACCACTGATATCGCCGCCTTCCTGTGTCATTTGCTTACCCAGCTTTTTGCTAAGCGTTTCAAGATTGTAAATGTCGCCCTTTCTGATACCTAATATTAATGTAAGAATGGAGTCGCTATATTTTGTGTTGCCTCTCCAGGTCATATTTCCAAAATAGTACCTTCTTCCTTCGTTAACTTTTAAGTCTACATTCAGGCTTCCTTTTTTAGTATAATACTGCGTATCGGCCTGTATGGATGCATCTCTGTAACCAAGAGAATTGTAGTACTCGAGGGTCCTCTCTTTATCCTCCAGATATTTCTTTTCGTTAAATTTGGCAGAACTGAATAACTTAAAACGGAAGTACGGATCAAGGTATTCTTTTGTTTTTGTGAACGACAGAAATCCCCAGTCCTTAACATAATCTTTGAATGGAACGCGCTTGGTTTCGCCATAAACACTCTGGTCTTCAGTAGGAAACAAGGTAAACTTGGTCATTTCCTTGGTACCTTTCATTTGCTTTTTCAGCTTGCTTTCACTTACACTTTCATTACCAAAAAAGTGCAGCTCATTGATACGAACTTTTTTACCTTTTTCTATAACAAAAACAAGGTTCTGAGAATTTACCAAACTGCGGTCGGGTTCTTCCAGAACTTTAATAGAAACTCCTTTAAAGCCTTTTTCGTTATAGAATTTTTCAATATTTTCCTGGGCAATCATTTTCATGTTCTCAGTAATCACTCTTCCCGGAACAAGTCCTGCCTTTTTAGTCAGGTCTTCGGTTTCTGATTTTTTAGCGCCCCGGTAAATCGCTTTTGATAATCGTGGTCGTTCCTGTACATGTATTTCGATGGTAAGATCTCTACCTGTCAGCTTTGTATAATAAATTTGAACGTTGGAAAACAGTTTCTGTTTCCACAAATTGATAATAGCCTTGCTGAAATTATCACCTCCCGGTATCTGTACTTTATCACCTACGTTTATGCCGGAAATAGAAGATAGCAAGGATGCATCCAGGAACTTGGTACCTGTAATAGTAATAGCGGCTATATTATATTCTTTGGGAGTTTTTGAAGTAATAATAGCCTGTAATTCGGGGTCAACAGAGGTAGGTTTGGTTGTATCAGCCTGCTGGGCATTTGCCTCAGCAACCAATAGTAAAGAGAAAAACAAAACCACTATACCAGGAAATCTTCTTTGCATCCAGTTAGTTTTTTTCTTGTGTTTTAAATAACTTTTGATGTTAGGGATAGCATTTGCCATTCAGATCATACATAAAAAGTTAATTTTGATTTAGCAAATTAAAGGGAATAATTAAAACTGTTTGTTAAATTGTATGTTTTAACACCGCTTTACGAGGCTGGTGAAAATTCTTCTTCTTTTAGTTGTTCACTGGTTTTTCCAAACCTTCTCTCCCGGCTTTGAAAGTTAATGATGGCTTCATATAAATTCTCTTTTCGAAAATCCGGCCATCGCGTGTTGGTAAAGTACAGTTCAGAGTAAGCCAGTTGATATAAAAGGAAATTACTTATACGATATTCCCCGCTTGTTCTGATCATTAGTTCCGGGTCGGGAAATGCACCGGTACAAAGATGTTGGGACAATATTTCCTGTGTTATATTTTCAGATTGTAAAGCGCCTGCCTTAACTTTTTCTGCTATTAATTTAACGGCGTTTACTAACTCCCAACGGCTGCTATAGCTTAATGCCATTACCAGGTTCAGGCCGGTATTAGCGCTTGTAAGTTCTAATGCTTCGAGCATTTCACCTCTTGCATATTCAGGCAGCATATTTAAGTCACCGATAACATGCAGCCTTATATTATTCTTATTCAACGTTTCCACTTCCTTGCGTATCGTATCAACAAGAAGTTCCATTAATCCTGCCACTTCATATTCCGGACGGTCCCAGTTTTCGGTGGAAAAAGCATACAGCGTTAAATAGTGAATGCCCAGTTCCGCACATCCTTCTACAATATTACGAACACTCTCTACGCCATGAAAATGCCCGAACAAACGATCCTGTCCTTGTTCTTTGGCCCAACGGCCATTGCCATCCATAATAATAGCTATGTGACGGGGTAATTGTTGAAGATCAATTTTCGCTTTTAGCGAATCCATGACAGTATATTTTCAGGGAGGCAAAAGTACATAAAAGATTGGTAACCCTTGAAAATATTGATTTAGCTGTCAGCTATCAGCTTTCAGCAATCGGGAGGAAAGTAACAGGTATTGATTTTTTATACTGTGATAGCTGATGGCTATGCGGTTAATCTGCCCTCGGGCACCGATAGGAGGTGAGGTTAAACGAAAAAGTTAATTCAGCCATAATGTATTGATCTTTTTGCTTCGGGTATCCTCTCTGGCGGGGCGTGCCATTTACAAATCCAATTGGTTCACCTGTTTCATACGAACGATCCTGCAGAAGTTCGGCAATGGAAGCTGAACCGTCAGGAAGCTTTGGAAAAATGGAAGGGTCAACAAAAGTGCTGCTTACATCATCCAGGTAATCTGTATTGGTAAAACGATGAACTATTTCCAGGCCGATATTTACGCGTTCGGTAAGATTATACTTAATTCCTACGCCAAAAGGAATACATAATGCCATTGTTCCGTAAGGTTTACGATCAGGATATTGAGAATATCCCTGCCCTTCCGTTCCTAATGGCCTCAGAAATACTTTCTGACCTCCGAGGTAAGCGTAGGGATCATAACTAAACACTCCCGCACCCAGGGTAATATAAGGAGTAAACCTGTTGTAGGGATCACCCGGAACGAATTTAAAGAAATTGAAATCTCCCTGAACGGCTAATTCCCAGATATTAGTGTTAAAGCTAAGGTTACGCCTTTTCTGATAGTCGTTGGTAGAATAAATATCTGAATAACCCAGTTGTGCGTAGTGTGCAGCAACTCTTAATCCTATATAATTACCAAACTGCTTACGAAAAAAAATGCCTAAAGCCGGTTTAGGCCTGTTGATATTTGCCCTGGTATTTAAATCACCAAAATAATGTGCTATCCCTGCTGATATTCCAAATTCACCTTCCTGAACCGTACTTTGGTATTGTGCTTTTACATTGTTCAACATTACCAGCATACCTATAGCAAACAGAATAAAGTATTTCTTAATCATCTTACAAAATAACGGTTAAATATTATTACTAACGAATTTCACCTGATTTTCTTGTGCAAAAAGACGGTTAATTTCTTGTATCCAAACCCCAGGATAATTTGGTGCGCAGCGTTTGTAAAAAGTTGTTTTCATTCAGTCTTACCAGGCTGAACGTAAATATTTCTCTTTTTATAGCAAGCTGAACATGTTTGTCAACAACTTCTTTTCTTGAATCAAGTGTGCAGATAAAATTGTCTGTTCTTCCTTCCACTTCAAAGGAGATGATGTTATTATCGGGTATAACAATGGGCCGGATGTTCAGATTATGTGGCGCTACCGGGGTAATTACAAAACTTCCGGAATCAGGAAACACTACGGGGCCGTTACAGCTTAACGAATAACCGGTTGATCCGGTTGGAGTGGCAACAATAAGGCCATCGGCCCAATAGGTGTTTAAAAACTCACCGTTTAAGTACGTATGAATTTTTATCATCGGTGAGGTATCCGTTTTATGGATAGCAAATTCATTTAAAGCGTATGGAACCTCACCAAATAAAGGCAGGTTAGCGTCAAGATGTACCAAAGACCGTTTGTCGATAATCAGATTCCTGTTAACAATTGCGGCTATGGCAGTAGCCAGCTCCCCTTTACCGATGCTTGCTAAAAATCCCAGCCTTCCAAAATTTATTCCCATTACCGGAATATTTTTGTCACGGACAAGAGTGATGGTATCTAAAAGCGTTCCGTCTCCCCCCAGGCTGATTACAAAGTCGATAGAATCATCAAGGTCGGCAGATATGGCAAAGGTGGAAATATCTTTATTTAAATGAATGGTAGCAATAATCTGTTCAAAAAATGGTTGAAAAATAACCGGTGCTATTTTTTGCCTGAATAACTCATCAAAAAAATGCTGCATTTCTGTACGATAATCCAAATCAACTACACGGCTGTAGATGGCTACTTTCATTTATTATTGTTTTTCATTAATTGCCCGATTTGCATACCAGCCGGTTATTACAGTTGGGCGTTCATTATCTTCTCAAAACTGCTTATCAGGTAGATTTAATGCGTATGATCATTATAAGATAAACATACTTATTTAATGGAGAAAGCGTGCTGATAATTAAAAATCATTTTTAAAATGTAAAAATAATCCCTTTTGGCCTAACTGATTGCAACTGTACTCGAAACGGAATACTACGTCATACAAAGTCACGAAGTCGATACCGGCCCCTGCGGTATACAGCATCCGGTTAACAAGGGAATTTTGCGGAAAACTTTTATTGTAAGAATAGCCCATATCTCCATAAGCCTTTGCATAAACGCGAAACGGAATCCTGTCATGCGACTTGGAAAAATAGAATGGAATGCTGAAACTGGTTACTTGTCTTCTAAGGGTATTTCTCACCATAAGTGCTGCCACGCCGTCTATGACATAATTTTCAAGACCTCTTAAATAAAGATCACCATAACCAAATAAACGCTGGTTGTAGTAAGGTTGATCAAATGGTAATTTAAGTACACCATAAACCTGCAAACCATAAAAGGTTTTCTTGGCAATCTGATAGCCCTTTGTTCCTTTTGCATTGATCTGCCAGAGATTCATGTCTTTATTAATTCCTTTTCGAGAGAATCCGGCATCTCCCATAAATCCTTTCAAAGGGTAAGCAACATAATCAACATTTGTATAATCAATTGTGTAGTCTAACTGAGGATAAGCAATAAAGCGCTTATCGTTATTAAAGTATTTAGGACTTACCCTGGCAACAGCCTCATCTATCCTGTTAGTGTTATAACTTAAACGAAATGAGTGCCTGGTTTTAATAGCGGGTCTGTAAGTGTAGCTCACCGCAAAATTCAACTGCTCATTTAATACCTGACCTTTGAATAAAGCTGATAGAGAATCAGCAGGGTATAACGACTTTTCCATCGGTATAAATCGTTGTTCGTTATTAATGGTGGTATGATTTAATTCTTTAGCAGTACCATAGGATAGATAAACCGCGTAACCATGCTTCAACGATTTATCGGCATTAGGCTGTTCGTAAGAGAATTGTAGTTGTCGCGTATACCCGGTGACGAACCAGGCTTTGAGTTTGTCGTTGCGGCCGGTAAAATTGTACCATGCCAGTTTGGCGCCATAATTTGACCTTTGAAAATCATAACCTTGTTTGGCCCATTCCGATAAATTTCTATCGGCTAATTTAAAGTAAGGGATCGGAAACAAATACCACCTTTCTTTGATATCTATCTGAATCTCTACCAGGTATCCCTTAAATCCTTTCAATGATACCACTACCTCATTAAATAAGCGTGTGTTCATTAATTGGTTGCGGGCAAGCTCAAATTTTTGTACCAGTTCGTTCAGAACCACTGAATCACCTGTTTTAAAAGGCAGTTCCCGTTCAACAATATAAGATTTGGTTTTTTTCGCGCCGTTTATAATGATGTCACTGATAATAAAAAAGCTTTTCTTAACGACGGTATCGTTATAAGATAAGTTGTTAGTACTGATGCTGGCGGCGTTAACCGGAGGCGATTGCAGGTTACCTGATTGTGCGTACGATATATAATGCACTAAAATTCCTATCACAGTTACCAGGTAATATTTCTTCCCCATATGTATGAATCACAAATTCTTAGAAATTATTATACGTATTTAACAATAAAGGGGATGATCACTACCAGAAAACGTTAAATATTGAGGTAGTTCATAAGATGATCATAATTGGTTTTTAATTCGTTTTCATACAATTCTTCCCCAAAATAATACTTAACGTGGTAATCGTATCGCTGAAAAGTAGCGACAATATCCGAAATCTCGAATTTGTTAATTTTTATAGTAACGTATAATAAACCCAGGTTAGTATCGAAATAAGTATTTAACTGGGTAATGTAGGCATCGTTCGTTTCAACGAGCTTGCTTATTTGGGAAAAAGAAAATTCACGTTTTTCCAGTTCAAGAACAATTGTTCCGCCGGTGTCTTCCATCCCATACATTTTACCGACAAATCTAAGCAGATCGGGAGTGGTGATGGCTCCTATCCAGTTCATGTCTATATCTACAATGGGTGTTACGCTTAAATTAAACTCATTGGTAATGCGAACAGCTTCCACCATATGCATGTTCGCATTAACTGAAATATTGGAAAATTCTCCCTGAAACGTTTCAAGTAAAGAACTATCGTCTTCAATGTTAAGCAACTGATCTTCATTTACGAGGCCTACATATTTTTCGTCTGTTATAATAGGTAAGTGGCTTACATGATAGTCGGTCATTAGTTGCAGCGCCTGAAAAACAGTATCTGTCAGAGAAAGTGTTGGTACCGAAGCAGAAATTAAGTCTTTGTTTAGTAGCACGGGTTTTTGGAATTTAATTATTAAGATGCCAAAATCTAGGCCACCGCTGCAGACTCATTTAGTTTTGTCAAAAATTTATGCAAAATGCTGTTAAATTCTTCAGGCCGTTCCATCATGGGAGCATGTCCGCTCTTGTCAATAAAATACAACTCGCTGTTTGGGATCAGTTTGTTGAATTCCCGTCCCACAAAAGGAGGTGTAATAGTATCGTTATTGCCCCAAACCAATAAAGTTGGTTTTGTTATTTGATTCAGTTCCTGACCGAGGTTGGTACGGATAGCACTTTTGGCTAACGCAATAATTTTAATCACTTTAATCCGGCTGTTCACAATTTCGTACACCTCGTCCACCAGTTCTTTAGAGGCGGTCTCAGGATTATAAAATGTAAGCTGCGTTTTCTTTTTTATATATTCGTAATCCCCGCGTTTAGGATAAGTATCTCCCATTCCATTTTCAAAAAGGCCGGAGCTTCCTGTAAGAATCAGCGATTTTATACGTTCGGGGTGCCTCAAAACTTTCAACAATCCCACATGGCCGCCTACTGAGTTACTTAATAAATGAA
>CAXTDO010000037.1:0-16376 GCA_964242315.1 uncultured Flavihumibacter sp. | reverse complement strand
CTCCAAGATTGATGCCTTTCCGATCTGCGTCAAAAGGTTTGCAAGGGTCAGCACTGACAGCCTGAAAAGATTGAAAACCCGACAACACAAATTTTGAGATCACATCGGCCCCCACAACAACCGCATTTTCGTACTGACCGGATTCGATCAACCTTTTACCGGTTAAAATAGCGAGCAGTCCGGAGATGCATGCATTAGAAACCACCAAAGGATCGGTTGTGAATCCGAAGTAATCCGCTACGAGCCGGGCTGAAGCGTGCAATGCTATCCGGCGGTCTGATTCCGGACTGCGTGCTTCGGTTTCCAGTAAACTGATATTTCCTTTAGTGGAGGAAATGATCAAAACCGTTTTTTTACTGCTTGTATCAATCCCGTTATTGTTCAAAGCATCTTTTATGGACGCGATCAGCAATTGTTCAAACTTAGTAAAGGAGCCGTCATTTTCATCTTCTAAAAAAGCAGTATTCCGTTCAAATAATGAGGCGCAAAAAGGACTTGCAGAAAGTACCGGATCGTTCCATATCCGTACTCCTGAACCGGATGCCGTAAGGCATGCAAAGTTTTCGGCAGTATTTTTACCGACCGGAGAAAGAATATTATCGCTTACAATAAATACTGCTGCCATTTTATTGAATGAGTCCCTGCCGGATTTTCCATTCCTGAAAGAACGGCGGATTTGTTAACTGCAATGATGAATTTTCCTTATCTAAAAATACCTGTACCGATGATCCATTGGCCACCAATTCACCCGATGCGGCGTTGTATAAAATGTATTGAAAGTTCATCTTCGCCGCTTCGGTAGGAATGTATTTGGCTTCTACAATTACCCTGTCGCCATAGCGAAGAGAACGTTTATAATCGCATTGAATTTTTACGATAGGAACTATGAATCCATATTTATAAAAATCGAGATACCCCAAACCATATTTGGCGCCGAATGCTTCTCTTCCATCTTCAAAATAACGTATATAGTGCCCGTGCCAGACGATACCCAAAGGGTCGGCTTCATTAAAACGAACCAATATCTCAACACGGTGAATTAATTCGTTTAGCATGTCAGGTATGGGGTATGAGGTATGGGGTATGAGGTGAAAGCCAAAAAACTTCTATGATGCATTTGATAATTTATTATTTCTGTAATATACCATGTATTCTTCGTTACTGATGACGGTTTTAAGCCGTCAGCTACCTGATACCCCATACCTCATACCTCATGCCTGACACCATACCTGATCAAGCGCCATAACGCGATAGCCACTCCTTGTACTTTCTCTTTTCGATAGTATCCAGCAGGTTTTTTATGGAAGAAGCCCAGTAGTTACGGAAGCCGAAAGCCATACTTACTTTACTTTCTACTCGCTCGGTCATTAACACTTTTTTGTTTTTCATATCAACGAGCGTTACCCATACGGCGGCTGCTTTTTGTGATTTACTCATTGCTTCCATGACTAACAGTAAACCTACTCCCTTTTTGTCTGCGAAATCAAATCCTTTAACCAGGCTACTGATATCATCTTCCTGCAGTTTATGAAAATCGCCGGTATTGCTGGATTTGATCTGTACAGCGTTTATCTTTTCATTTCTTTTCGTTACAGGCCCGAGGTCATGATCTATATAACTTTTGTGGAAAGCTCCTTTCAGATCATACTTCTTTGGTTCATTTACCACTACTTCATTGATACCATTAAACTGGCGGTCGCGAATATCCAGTTCATCAGCGCCGGCATCGTCGATCAGTTTTGCTTTGGTAAAATCGATACCCAGATAAAAAATGGAGGTTTCACTGTTGCCAAAAACATCTTTAGCGGTTTGCGCAAAGAGCGATTGTGATGCTCCGCAAAAAAGCAGTGCCGTAAAAAGCAGGCTGAATGTACGTATCCGTTTCATGATTGCATTTATTTTGTTTGTGTTATAAAAATTTTCATTTCGCATTGAGCCAGTAGTTCGCCGTTACAACGTATGGCCCCGGTAATTAATGTTACATTAAAAACATGGTTTACTACGGTAACTTCTGTTTCCAGCTCATCATTTATTTGTGGCAGCGAATACACCTGCAGGTTATTAACCGAACCTATGTATCCGATTGATACCGGCCTGTTTTCCATCTTCGAAACATAACCCGCTCCGGCTGCTACCGTCTGCGCTATGTTTTCTACCAGTCCCGCTTCCAGTAGCCTTCCATTTTCTATGAGAACATTATCCTCTTTTACCTGAAAACAAGATCTGATAAGGTTCTCATCACTATACATTAACTTGTCTATCATTACAAAGGGTGGCCTTTGCGGTATTAATGATAAGGTATCTTCTACAGGTGTAAACATTATTGTTGCCAGAAATTGTAATAATTATACCATTGCAGCGGGTATTGTTTCACTTTAACTTCCATCTCAGCCACAAAATCGCCGAACATCTGCTGCATCCTGTTTTCTTTCGACGGATGGTTATAGTCTTTTATTTCACTTGCAAAAAAGTGATAGTGTAAACTACTTTCTTTCATAGCAAATACAAAAGATACCGGTACTTTAAACGTGGCCGCCAGCACAAACGGCCCCAAAGGAAACCTCGCTTCCTCGCCCAAAAAATTTGTAGTAAGCGTTTTATTGCCTTCTATAAACCGGTCTGCATGCATGCATACCAGCTCATTGTTTTTAAAGGCTTCTGTTATTTCATAGATATGAGAAATATCGTTGTTTTTCACCACTATCACTTTCACGTTTCGTTTACCTGTGATAGTGGAAAGGTAATCCTTGATCTGCCGGTGCTCATTATCAAACATCACTATGTTAACTTTCGTATTCAATCGCTTCAACAGATGTCCGGCAATTTCCCAATTACCGATATGCGCACTTAATAATAATCCGCCTTTTTTTAATTCAACAATTTTTCTGAGATTTTCTTCTCCGTCAAAATTATAAGTGAACTTATTTGGTATCCCCGACATCACCACTACCTTGTCTATGATGGTTTGTCCCAGCAGGTAAAAGTTTCTGTAAATGCTCACCGGCGATTTTAATATACCGTATCCAAACTTTTGTCGAAAAAATTTATACAAGGGTCTGGATGATTTATGCAGAAACAAAAAATAGTATAACGCCACGAACCTTAACAGAAAGTAAGCCGGCAATACGCCAAAATTTTTTAATACCGCTACAAAGATCCGGTATCCTACCGGTGTTCCTCTTGACTGGCCGTGCCACAAAGGCATTATGCTAATTCTTTTGGATGAACCCTTGAAATTACATAGTCATAAAAAGTACGGAAGGTGGAGATGCCCGTAAAGTCTTCCGGTTTTACTTTAAATGAAAAGTTGTTTTCTATCACTACCACCAGGTCGATGTAATCCAGACTGTCGAGCTCCAGTGTTTCTTTCAGATTTGCATCCGGACGGATACTGGCTGCGTCTGCTTCAAATTCCTCTACCAGGAAGTCGTTAATTTTTTCAATGATTTCTACATTTTTCATAACCGTCAGTTTTTCAGTTTTCTTACAATTAGTGATGAGTTGGTTCCCCCAAAGCCAAATGAGTTGGATAAAAATACTTCTATGTTTTTTTGAATTGATTGTGTTACAATATTCAGGCGCGCCGAGTCTTCATCAGGATTTTCAAAATTGATGTTAGGCGCAATAAAATCGTTCTGCATCATTAATAATGAATACACTATTTCGCTGGCACCGGCCATCCAGCATTCATGTCCGGTCATAGATTTGGTGGAGCTTACCAGGGGCCTTGCTTCTCCGAATACCGCGTCGATCGCTTTTGCTTCGCTGGTATCGCCAGCAGGTGTTGAGGTTGCGTGGGCGTTAATGTAATCAATATCATTAGCCTGCATGCCTGCATCTTTCAGCGCCATACTCAGGGCTCTTACCGGACCATCCACCGTAGGGTTGGAAATATGCGCCCCGTTTGATGAGAATCCGTACCCTACTATTTCGCCCAGTATGGTTGCACCACGCCTGGTGGCTGATTCATAACTTTCTAAAATTACGGTGGCGGCTCCTCCGCTTGGTATCAGTCCGTCGCGGTCTCTGTCGAAAGGACGCGATGCCTGCTCCGGCGATGATTCATGAACTGAGAATGCAGACAAAGCATCGAAGTTGCCCATAGCAAAGTGATTCATCTCCTGAGCGCCACCACAAATAACTCCCTGCTGTAAGCCGCTTTTAATAAGCAGGTAACCCATTCCTATGGCATGCGAACCGCTGGCACATGCCGCGCTGATGGTGAAGTTTACTCCTTTGAGCTTGAATATGGTAGCCAGGTTCATGGTAACCGTAGAGTTCATTGTCTGGAACACAGAACCCGAACCTAACAGCATGGTATCTTTTTTTTCTCTGAGGATGTCGTTGGCTTCGATAACAGGTTTGGCCGAACTATCGTTGCCATAGAGTATTCCAAACTCCTGCTGATCAAGGTAGTCCTGATCTATGCCGGCATTTTTTAAAGCTTCGATAGTTGCTACATACGCGTACTCACCCTGCTCCGGAAGCATCACTCTGGCTCTCCTGTCTAACAGACCTTTTAAGGCGGGTCTTTCAACATATCCTGTTAAGCCGGAGCGGTAGCCATATTCTTTCCTTACAGGATCGAACCTGATGCCCGACCTGCCTTCATACAGGGAGGTACTCACCTCGCCGAGGTCTTTACCTATGCATGAATAAATGCCCGTGCCTGTTATTACTACTCTGTTCATTTGTTATGTAAACTAAATATTAAAAAATCAATTGAAAGATCGGGTATTGTATGAATTGTGGTTTTTGGAGGATAAAACGGAAGAAGCGATCAGTAGTCAGAATACCAGAAAGTATGAACGCTTTAATTAAAAGTTACATAATGAATTTATAACACCCTTAAATAGTAAAATGATATGGAATATTAATAATTGTTATTTAGATAGAAGGTATACTGTATGTTTTCAAAGCCAACTATCTTTTCTGACACGTTCGTCAGGCAAAATTTTCATTCAATATACCTGTTGAACTTTTAATAAGTTTTTTAGATATTTCCAGCAATTTAATTACCTGTTCTCTGCGCACTCCTTCAAAATCATCAAGAAATATATCAATCGAATCACCTGTTTCAAGATAGTCAAACAGATTTTTAATAGGTACTCTTGTTCCCTGGAAAACAGGCGTTCCATCAAGGATTTCCGGATCGATATTAATTACGCGTTCAAGCATGTTGCATATGTTTTAGCTCATTTTTTAACGTCATGCTCTGCTATAGCCAATGCGATGTTGTGCAAACTCTAGTCCTTAAGCAGCTTGACTTCTTTGAGAAGCTATCAAAATAGCATGCTTTATTTGAAGTCCAAAGAAGTTAGAGTCTTTTATCTCGGCAGCACCGTGTTCGATACTAAAAGCTTGTTGCAATGCAGGTAATGCCGGATTGTTTTTTTCAATAATAACTATGCGTGATATATGAAATAGCTCATCTGGAGTAAATACCTGTTGAATCCTTTGGGCCAGGTACTTTAATACTTCTTCTTTATTATCATTAATCCAACCTGCAGAAACAAGAATTTCCCATTTGTTAGAAGAATCTTCTCTCAAAAAGAGTGCAAATAAGTCGTATCCACCTCTTTCTTTTGAAGTCTCTTTCTCGATTACCCTTAATTTTCCTACAAGTTCTTTCATAAAATTCCAATAAGTGTTTTATCACTATTTATCATAAAAGTGGCATCGGCTGAGGTAATTTTCCCCGTGTGATTATACCTTGCTTCAGGATTCCATGTGCTGGCAGCGGACCACTCCGCAAGATATCCTGCTTTTAATGTCACCTCAACTCCGGTAAGGCTCAAAAATACATCTAAATCATGGGTTTTTAGACTTCTGTAATTCTCGAATTCCTTATTTGTAGAAGGGAAATCTGTCCAGTTTAAAGTTTGGCAAATTTTGTGTTTCAAGGCGATCTCAATCGAATAACCGCACAGATAAACAGCACCATCATAGCGATTAGCGTTCAAAAGTGTTTCCGCATCAGTGAGCCGTTCTCTTGCAATAACCATCAAATTTGCGGCACTTATCATCCTTTTTGATTTAGATTTCGCACAACGGTAATACTATCGTTATCTATAATCATGTCGCCCTTGATCTATAGCCATGTGCTACGAATACAACCCCCCGTTCACCGACAATACCTGCGCAGTAATATAAGCTGCTTCACGGGAAGCAAGGAAACCCGCCGCATGAGCCACTTCCTCAGGCATTCCAAATCTTTTTACGGGGATGAGCGCCTGTAACTCTTTTTCATTTAAGCCCTCCGTCATATCCGTTTTTATAAAGCCTGGTGCTATGGCATTAACAGTGATACCCCTGCGGCCAACTTCCTGGGCCAGGGCTTTCGTAGCGCCAATTACACCGGCTTTTGCAGCCGAATAATTCGTTTGTCCTGGTAATCCTTTCAAGCCTGAGAGACTGACGATATTTATTATTCTGCCATACTTTTTAAGCAGCATCCCGTTCAATACCAGACGGGTAACGTAGAAAAACGCATCCAGACTTGTTTTGATCACACTGTCCCATTGCTCATCTTTCATCCACATCATAAGGTTATCGTCTTTGATACCGGCATTGTTGATAAGTACCTCTATGTTATCATCCGGATGCGACTCGATCCATGCACCCAATACCTGCTGCACCTGCTCTTTTATGGAGACGTCAAATTGCAATAACTCACCGTCCCCACCCGATTCCTTTACCTGGGACAATGTTTTGTTGGCTTCTTCAACATTTCCTTTAAAATTGATGATAACGTAAAAATCCATCGCGGCCATCTTAAGACAGATTGCCCTGCCTATTCCCCTGGATCCTCCTGTAACTAATGCACATTTCATGGGCTATCCTTATAATTTAACTATAGCTATTAATCTTAAAGATACTTTGCTAAGCAATCACTTCTTTAAAAGAAAAAACTTCTTCCGATTCTTCCAGGTATCTTTTAATCCGTTCGAGGTCCTTGTATTTAGGGGTGTCGCCAATGAACTTTGGAAATATGTTTCTGACACTATTATATACACCCAGCGTAGCAGTTGATAATAAGGGAACACACCCGAGGTAATCGATGGCTTGCAGCACGGTCATCATCTGTATTGCCAGCACCTCGAAACTATTGTCTACCACCTTCTTGGTTATCAGTGCTGCGTTGGTTCCCATGCTTACAATGTCCTGGTTGTCGTTATTGTTTGGAATACTGTGCACGTACATGGGAAAAGAGAGCGTCTGGTTCTCGGCTACTGTAGAAGTTGCCGTGAACTGCACTCCCTGCATGCCGAAGTTAAAGCCCAGTACGCCAAGGTTTACAAACGGGGGAAATTTTTGGTTCAGCTTATCATTCAGCAGATAGTTCAACTGCCTTTCTGATAACATGGATAGCTTGGTGATGGCAACCTTTAGCTTGTCCATTTCAAGCGATACATAGTCGCCATGGAAGTTGCCGCCATGAAAGATATTATGGTTCTCATGATCTATCACCGGGTTATCGTTCACCGAATTGAGTTCATCCGTTACTATTTTTTCTGCCTGCATGATCGTGTCATATACCGGCCCTAAAACCTGGGGCACGCAACGGAGGGAATAATATTCCTGCACCTTATCGCTAAAGATTTCCTGATCGAGCTTTTCGGGATTGTAAAGGTGGTCGCTTCTTTTACGGATCAGGCGGCTATCTTTCAATATCTCCCTGAACATGCCTGCCACCCGCTTCTGGCCCTTATGGTGTTTTACAATATTCAGCTCATAAGAATAGTGGTCATCGTAGGCTTCTACTACTTCGTTTGTCATTGCCGACAGCATCACCGACCATTCCAATAGCTTGCGTGCCTGGATGATGTTAACAATCCCGATTCCCGTCATTGCGGAAGTGCCGTTTAATATGGCCAGTCCCTCCCTGATATGAATCGACAATGGTTTTATGCCTTCCTTTTCAAAAATATCTTTTGCGGAATGGATCCCACCTTCATACAATACTTCGCCTTCGCCGATGAGCGTCAGTGCCAGGTGTGCCAGTTGTACCAGGTCGCCACTTGCTCCCACGCCTCCATGTTCATAGATACAGGCGATAATGTTACGGTTGATCAGCTCTTTTAACAGCTCCACAAGTTCTATATGCACCCCTGAGTATGCCTGCATCAGTCCGTTTAGCCGGGCAATCATCACTGCTTTTGCCAGTAATGGCGACAGCAACCTGCCTCCCCCCGAGCTATGGCTTCTGATCAGGTTGTATTGCAGCTCCAGCAGGCGTTCTTCACTGATCTTGTACTGCGCCATCGGACCAAAACCCGTATTGATGCCATAGATCAGTTTGTTAGATGAAAACTGCTTTAAAAAATCATGGTTTTCTCCAACTTTTTCCAGGCTGGCCGCTGTCAAAGTCAGGCTCTTTCCTTTATAAAGGATCTCTGATATATCCTCCACCGACAGCATCATTCCCCCAACAGCTATCATTGTCTCTTGTTATTTTTTAGTTTTAAATACCTCATAACAAAACAAGTAAAAATATTATAAAGTTGTCAGATTATTTTTTTGCATCTCCGCATTTAATTTTTAATCTGAATGATCTTTTTGAGACAACGCAGTTGTTACTGCATTTTACTCAGTTCATCGTGGATATGTGTTTATTCAATACACAGTGCTTTCATTTCTCAAAGTTTTTATATATTTTTATTTGATTGTACCATTCAACCCAAATTACATGAAAATTTTTTCAACGGCCACCCTGGTATTACTGCTGGCATTCGTTTGTTACCAGTCAGGAGCCCAGCGCCTTAAACTTACAGATGGAAATTTATCTGTTTTAAAAGATGAGAAATCTATCAGTACGGAATTTACTTATGAGAATATGAAAGTAGGTAAGTACGATAAGGAAGAGGATTATGTAAACAACAAAAAAGCGGATTATAACAAGAAAGAAGCCGGCAAAGGTGATACCTGGGAAAAAAACTGGGTGGCAGACAGGCAATACCGCTTCGAACCAAAGTTTAATGAACTGTTAGAGAAGAGCAGTGACCTGTCAGTAAAAAAGAATTCCAAATACACACTTATATTTAAGACCAGTTTTACAGAGCCAGGTTTTAACATTGGCATCATGAGGAAGAATGCTGAAATGAACGGTGAAGCATGGATCGTTGAAACAGTTAATAAAAGCAATGTAATTGCCCGGATATCGGTACAAAGGGCCCTGGGCAGAACATTTGGCGGCTATGATTTCGATACCGGTGAAAGGATATCCGAAGCTTATGCAGATGCGGCAAAAGCATTGGGTAGTTTTATAAAGAAGCAGTAGTGATAATATAGTAAAATATTAATATCTGCTTGTACCACATGTTGCCTGCCAGCCTTTCAACGAGTTTTTTAAACACAGAGGGCACAGAGGAGGAAACACAGAGTGCGCAGAGAAAGCCTTTGTACACTCTGTGTTTCCTCCTCTGTGCCCTCTGTGTTTAAAAAAAACTTACAAGGTCAGCTACTACAATTTAATACTTAACATTATGCTTAATTAACACTATTTATTCCACGAGTGTAGCTTCTGAAACCAGTAAAAGCAAGGCATTCTGAATAGCCAGGTATCCTTTGTCATTTATCCACCATTCATTCAACGAATGCGCTCCACCGCCAATCCCTCCCCTGCCTATCGTTACGGCAGGTACACCTTTGAATATGGGGATATTGGAATTTGTTGAACTGATATCCAATCCTGGCTTTGCACCGAAATACATAGCAGTAGCCATGCTTTTCTGAAGTAAAGGAAGAGTAGTTTGTTGTACGCCGGAAGGCCGGTCACCCACCAGTTTAATTTCTACGGTGAGATCCTTGCCCCTTCTTTTCATTGTGTTCTCTTCCATCAAAGCTTTTCGTATGGCAACCTGCAATAATGTATCAATACCGATCAACCGCTGCTGGCTTTCCGAACGCATGTCCACTTCCATCCACGACTCGAATGGGATAGCGTTCACTGAGGTGCCACCACCGGTTACGCCAACATTATACGTGGTTTTTACGCCTGAACGCGTATAGGTATCAGCATCTTTGATAAAATAAGTGATGGCCCTTGCTGCGGCATTATGCGGATTGGCAAGTCCGAAAGCGCCGTAAGAATGTCCGCCCGGACCGTTGAAGGTGATCCGATACCGGTGCGAACCAACGCCACCGTAGGTAATGCCTCCGATATTACCGCCATCTATTGCGATATAGGAATCAATTTTTTGTCCTCCCGTTTTGAATAATTGCTTCACTCCCCGCAGATCGCCCAGGCCTTCTTCCCCTACTACTCCGATAAAAAGAATATCAGCATCAGTGTTGATTTTTGCTGTTCGCATGCATTTCATTACGGTAAGCAACACTGCCAGTCCGCGGGTATCATCACCTATACCCGGAGCCATTAAAGTGTCACCCTTATGTTTTACAGCAACATCGGTTCCTTCAGGAAAAACGGTATCCAGGTGCGCTTCAAGAACCACCGTTTTCTTACCAGACTTCCCTTTCTTCAAGGCAATCACATTTCCTGCAGCATCCATCCATATGGAATCTGCACCTATTGTGCTGATCATTTCTTTAAACTTTTCAGCTCTTTGTTGCTCTTTAAATGGAGGCGCCGGAATCTCGGTAAGCGTTATTAAATTCTGGTAAGTCTCCGGTTCCAGATCCATTATCTGTTTAAACGCCGAGATAATAACCGGTTTTGTTGCAAGCGCTTTTACGGCATTTTGGTATTGCATGCCAACAGGTACCACCTTATTGTTTGGTGCTTCTTCGTCTGACTCCTGTGCTATCGCTACAGATGTAACGCTAATTAGTAGCAGTGCTAATGAAATTTTTATTAACCTTTCTCTCATATAAATAAATTGATATTCTTTATTCAATTATAGTTTTGTAGCGACTCATATTTTTTGTTGACAGCTTTTTTGGAAAACCGGTTGATCAGATCCAGTGCCGGACCGGTCATAAAAGTAGTAACCAGCGCCATCAATACCATCATGGTAAAGAGAGACGCGTTTAATACGCCGAGTTCAAATCCTATATTCAATACAATGAGTTCCATCAGGCCCCTTGTATTAATCAGTGCGCCAAGGATTAAACTGTCCTTCCATGTTTCACCCACAAACCTGGCTGCCAGCAGGCTACCACCAAACTTACCAAGGATAGCGATGCCTATTATTGTGCCGCATATGATCCAGGCATGAGCTGTGTTAAGCAATCCTATCTGCGTTCTTAATCCTGAGAAAGCAAAAAATAACGGCAAAAGTAACCCTAATGAAACATGTTCCACCTTACCGGTTAATATTTTACGGAAGTTAAAACGCGATGGCATGATAACACCTGCAAAGAATGCCCCGAACAAAGCATGTATGCCAATTATCTCTGTGAGGTAAGATGAGATTAACAATACGCCAAACATAAGAGACGCCATAGAAAGGCTCATGTTTTCATTGAAAGCGTAGGTTCTGGTAATTCTTTCCAGCAGGGGTTTAATTAATTTGTACATCACTAAAACATATACAAGCGTCAGCAGCATCGTTATCAAAGCGCTGTAAGAGGAACCCGCATTTACAATAGAAATAACGGCAGCCAGTATGCACCATGCAGAGATATCATCCGCTGCGGCACAGGCGATGGCGATACTTCCGATGCGGGTTCTGGTCATACGCCTTTCCTGTAAGATGCGCGCCAATACGGGAAAAGCGGTGATGCTCATGGCGATCCCTATAAACAAGCTGAATGATAAAAAATTAATATTGGCAGGGGCGTAATCTTTATAAATAAAATAAGCCAGCACCATCCCTAACCCATAAGGAATAATGATACTGGCATGACTGATAATAATTGCAGCCCGTGCTTTTTGCTTTACTATTTTTACATCGAGCTCCATTCCTATCACAAACATAAACAGCAGCAACCCAAGCTGACTGAATAATTGTAAAACAGGCAAAGATGTTTTCGGGAACAGAAAATCCGTATATGCAGGAAATAAAGAACCCAGCACAGATGGCCCGAGGAAAATTCCGGCAACTACTTCACCGATTACGGAAGGTTGCCTGATCTTGTTGAATAGAAATCCAAAGGTTCGCGCTGCAATGATTATGGCAACTATCTGTAATAATAAAATAGATAAGGGGGTAGTGAGGTTATGTGCTAAAGATGGTGTGCTTTTTACCGTTGCACTTGCGGTAGTGTTTTCCAGGCTTTTACCTAACTGTACCATCCGGTACATCAACAACAAAAAACTTCCTGTTACGATGATGTAGAACAGTGTGTTTTTGTATTTTTTCATGCGGTTAATTTGACTAGTTTTTTTAAACACAGAGAGCACAGAGGGAGAAACACAGAGAATACAATGAGGAGTATTCATTCATAGGCCTCTGCGCACTCTGTGTTTCTTCCCTCTGTGCTCTCTGTGTTTAAAAAAACTGGTAATAATTTAAGGCTTCGATAGCAAGATAAAACTATGCTGAACACCTTTATAATTATTATAGATAAGTATTTTTTTTACTTCCTGCAAGAAAGAATTTTTTTTAATCATGTGCGCCGGCACTGCCTGTTCCTTTAGTATATGGCAGGCAAGCCAGCATGCTATTGCAGAGGCTGTAGCAAATTCTCCGCTCATGTGCTTGAACCTGGCAACGGGTGTATCATCGGCCATCAACGACTCACATGCTGTATAAAATTTCAGCAGCCGGTTATCTCCATTCTCACCGGAAATAAGCAGATCGATTTTTTCATCATTGAGATTTTTATTCAGGAAATGCTGAAGCCGGACTGTTACGAGCGCTTCACTTTCCGAATGCAGCATGCTAACATCCTGAATACAAGCGATAGCATCGGCCTGTATATTATTTACTACAAACATGGCGGCGCCTTCTCCGGCTATACTTCCCGTGCTGTTTGTTGCAAATAAATCACTCCCTGAAAACTTTCCTGTTTTATACCATCCTGCCAGGTAATCGATGTTATAGTTGCCTGCAGCTATCTCGTCTGATGCACCGAGCAAATAATTGCTGCCGGGATGCTCATTTACTATCATTATTGCATCCAGAAGCGCGTTTTCAAATGCAAGTCCCCGGTGAACATGCGTTATATTGTACCCCTTGTTTTTAGTGAGCAATCCTACCTGCGACGCTATGGCATTAAGGGTACTCTGCACAAAGTTACCTGGTGTAAGCATTCCTTCGTCGTATTGAATAATCTGGTTTAAAAACTTTATACAATCCTCCACTGCACCATCGGCAGTTCCTAAGATAATGCCGTCAACGTATGATTGTTGAAGGAGCGGTAAAGCAGCGCCAACACCCATTCGTACTGCTTTTCCCATACGCCGGAGAATGGCAGGCGGAATAGCTTCATAGTGAGGTTCTATTACTTTCAGCATATTATCTACCGGTTCTTTCAGCACAGTGAGGTCTGCATCCGGAAAGGTTTGCTGTGGCGAGATGCAGGAGCTTTGATGAATGTAGAGCATGGTATCAGACTTGAGAAAAAATCAGGGAACTGCAGTTGCCGCCAAAACCAAAAGAGTTGCTCATTACATGCTGCAACTTGATTTTTTCATACATAACAACCGGCGTTAGCCCTGTAGCGGGAATAGCATTATTAAAATTAAGCGCCGGATATACTTCCTGGTTAGCAAGACTTAAAACAGCATAAACCGCTTCAATAGCGCCGGCAGCGCCTAATGTATGTCCGGTATTTGATTTGGTTGAGGCAAAAGCCGGAGCCGTTTCAAATAACCGGAGCATGGCAATACTCTCCACTTCGTCATTGTTTTCTGTTCCTGTGCCATGAGCATTGATAAAGCCGATCTGTGAGGGGTTGATATGTGCAGATGCAAGCGCTTCCTTCATAGCAAGATAAGGCCCATCACCATTCTCAGATAAGGAGGAAGGATGGTACGCGTCATTGGCGTTAGCGTACCCGGAGACTTCTGCATAAATCTTCTTGCCGGCACAATCTTCTTCCTTTTCCAAAACGAGGAAAGCGGCTCCTTCTCCCAAATTCAATCCTTTGCGATCGCGGTCGAACGGCGTGCAGGTTTCAGGAGATAAGATATGCAAAGCGTTGAATCCGTTAATGGTGAATTTTGCCAGGCTATCCGCACCTCCAACAACAGCCCTTTTCGCCAGCCCATTTTTGATAAGTCTCGCGCCATACATGATGGCATTGGATGAAGAAGAGCAGGCGGTATTAATGGTGTTGATGATCCCCTTTAATGAATAACGCGATTGCAGATACATATTTACAGAGCCGCAATCGTATGATGACAGATACTGCGAGCCATCGGAATCTTTATGAGCATCCTGGTACAATTCATCAGTCAGGCACATGCCGCCTACAGTACTGGCGCCTATAAGTGCGGTGTCGGATGCACTAAGTTGCGAAGCATCCAGCCTGCTGTCTTTGATGGCCTCGTCAAAAGCGTGCAGTGCCAGGATAGTAGTGCGGGTAACACCCGGCTCTTCTGCAAGTAATTTCTTTTTAAGCTCTTCAGTGCTTGTTTTTACTTCACCTACCGGTAAGCTACCCGAGTATTTAGAATGAAACATTTCCAGGGTGCCGATACCACATCGTCCCTCCTGAAGCGACATACGGTTTTCAGCTACAGAATTTCCTATAGCACTTATTACTCCTATTCCTGTAACGTAGATGCGACCCAAGTTTAATGATTAATGATTAGTGATTAACGGGTAGTGATTAATTGTTGGTTATCTAATTAACTGTTAATCACTAACCGTTAATCATTAATCATTACTTCGTTCTATTCTTTTCAATATAGTCTGTCATCGTATTAATATCCACCAGAATTTTACGGCCTGCTTTGGGGTCCTGGATGGTGATGCCGTATTCGCGGCTGAGTAGTACAATCAATTCTATGGAATCTATGGAATCCAGGCCCAGGCCGGTGCCAAAAAGAGGTTCATCATCTTTGATGTCTTCGGGCTTCACAGATATTAAATTCAGGAACTCTACTATCTGCTTTTTTAATAATTGCTTTAACTCGGCTGTTTCCATAGTACTATTCAGATCAGGTTTTTACGTTTCAGCCCCCAAAGCGCTGTAAGCTGGATCAAAACGATCATGATCAATAAAGGTAGAATATTCATCATAACATCTTTTAATTTTCCTGATTCCAGAAACAAACCATAAAAAGCTTCGAGGCACCAGTGAAGGGGCGATAACTTCATAATTGTTTGAAAGGAATGAGGCATGGCAAAACTCGGTACCAGCAACCCGCCCACCGCAGCCATAATTACGATAGATACGGCGCCAAGTCCGTTTGCCTGCTCCTGTGTTTGCGCAAATACGCCGATACAGATGGCATAGCTTACGGCACATAACCCGCAAATTAGGGAAACAATCACTAACCCGGTTATATCCGCCGGCAGATGTAAAGCAGGCAATCCCATGCGTGGAAATAACCGGGCGCCTATCGTAAAGATCAAGGCTGTTTGTGCCATGGTAACGAAGAGATAGGTAATCTGTTTAGACAACAACGCTACCATATAACTTGTGGGCAGGGTTTTGAGCCTGATAAAGCTGCCGCTCATTTTTTCCCTCACCACGCTGCTTCCTAAAGAAATCACGACAAAAAACATGGCGAATATCGTCCAGGCCGGAATATTATGTTCCGTAGCATTAGGTATTCTTTTACTGCCATCCCTTGAAACAGGTATCTCATTGATCTGCATCTGGTCGTTGATGATATCATTTTCCAGGGCCGCAGGAAGTTCTTTATCGTTAATGGAGGAATACAGGTTTCTTACAATCTGCCTGCTTTCCACCAGCTGAAGCGCACTGCGCAGGGCTCCCCGCACGGAGCTTCGGAACGATTGCTGTAACACGGGATGGTAATACAAAGTAAGCGGATCCATAGTAGCGGCACCCGCATTCGAACTATCGCCTTTGAGGCCAAATTCATTTAAAGCTTTACCGGAGATGTTCCTGGCAGTGGCTGCAATTTTTGTGGAGAAATCTTCCGGGATAACGATGGCTATCAGCGCGTCTTTAGCCTGCATCCTTGCAATAACCTGTTGTTCGCTTTGCTCACCGGTAACCTGTTTCATGTTGAACATGCCTATTTTTTCGATGGCTTCTACCAGTTGTTTTCCTGATGCTCCTTTATCTTTATTGGAAAGCAGCAAAGGCACTTTGTTGTCATTTACCAGTTCAAAGGTGCTGTTCTGTACTGCCGTTATTACTATAGCGAGAATGACCGGCATGATAAACATGAGCGTTAAGCCAACTTTGTCGCGGGTGAGAATGCGGAGGTCTTTAATTATGGTGGCAGCTAGTTTGTACATGGTAAGTATTTCCTTGAGATCTTTATGTGAATCATTTTTTTTAACCACGGAGGAAAAGCCGAGGTGCCACGGAGGTCCACGGAGGAGCTT
>CAXTDO010000036.1:0-16579 GCA_964242315.1 uncultured Flavihumibacter sp. | reverse complement strand
ATACCCAGCGTTGATCCTCAAACGATAGCAGTGCGAATAGACCTGGTAACCAAGCCCGGCTGGTATGCAAATATTAATTATTATTACAGCGATCGTATTGCTTTGAACGATGCCAACTCGGAATTCGCTTCTTCTTATAATTTACTAGGTTTTAAAACAGGTTATAAGCTATCAATAGGCAAGCATGTTAGAGCAGACATTTTTATTGTTGCCGACAATTTGTTCAACCAGAGTTACAGCCTGGGAAATGACATCAATGCAGCAGCCAATCGTTTTTACAATGCAGCTCCCGGGGTGAATTACCAGGGAGGCATAACGTTGCAATTATGAATGATTAATAATTAATAATTGAAAAGTCCCTTCAACTCTCCTACATTTGCCGCCGTAACTGGTGGCCGGTTCATTCCGGCCTTAAAAGGGAATCCGGTTGAATTCCGGAGCTATCCCCGTAGCTGTATGCTCCTGTCGTGAGCGCTCACGACGAATTGTTCAATCTGCATACCACTGTCTGTAAAGATGGGAAGGTGTTGAACAGAGAGTAAGCCAGAAGACCTGCCGGTACAATCCCGTATAAATCGGGATATCATTCAAAGCTTTCGGGTGAAAGGCATGGAATGTAAATGACGCTATATGGCAATTTATATTTCACACTGATTTTCATTTTTCCGAAGGCTCATGTGATATCACGGCATGTATAACATGTTATTGCTATCGGCAGTCAGCTATCAGCTCTCAGGAGGAAACGTTTCACCTTTGCTCTGCTGATAGCTGACTGCCGATAGCTGATAGCTTAAATTAAAATTATCATGAGCAAGAAACAAATCGTACTGGCAGCAGCATTCATAACCTTCGTTAATGTGTCGCTGGCACAAGACAGTACCAAAACAGCCATACTGGATGAAGTGGTGGTTACTGCCACCAAATCTCCGGTTAAACAAAGTCTTACCGGCAAAGTAGTTACAGTAATCACCAGGCAGGAGTTAGAGCGTAACAACGGACGCACACTGGGCCAGGTGTTAAACCAACAGGCAGGACTTGTAATCAATGGCGCATTAAACAGTCCGGGTACCAATCAAACCGTGTACATGAGAGGGGCCGCAACCGGGCGAACCCTTTTCCTGATTGATGGAATACCGGTGAACGATCCGTCTCTTATCAACAATGAATTTGATATAAACCTTGTATCGATCAATGACATTCAACGCGTGGAGATATGCCGGGGAGCTCAGTCAACTTTATATGGATCAGATGCCATTGCCGGTGTGATAAACATCATAACAACGCGAAACGATATTTCCAAACCATTTAATGTTTCCGCCGTGCTCGCGGGCGGCACACAGGGTACTGTAAAAGGTAACGTTCAACTGTATGGGAAAAAAGACAGGCTTACCTATTCGCTTCGTTATTCCAAGCTGCTTACTAACGGATTCTCATCTGCACAGGATACATCTGGTAAAGGCAGCTTTGACAGGGATGGATATGATGGTAATATCGCCAATGCACAGGTGCAGTTTCAGGCGAATGATCATTTACTTTTTAAATCATTCTTTCAATACAATCAATATAAAAGCGATGTTGATGCCAGTACATTTCATGACGATAAAGATTTTACCATCAACAATAAAAATATCATTACAGGAGCCGGCTTCCAGTACAAGCATGACGTAGTAACCATCACCGGTAACTACCAATACAGCGATATCAAAAGAAATTACTACGACGACAGCGCATCCAGAGGCGGCTTCGCAAAATTTTCCACCAATGATTATTATGGAAAGTCGCAGTTCATCGAACTCTATGCCAGCACAAAGTTAGGTTCGCGTTTTACCTTACTGCAAGGCGCCGACTACCGTTTCTCCGGCATGAACAGCCAGTACCTGTCCATCAGTTCTTTCGGACCCTACAAAAGCAGTTTTAAAGATACTACCACAAGCCAGGCTTCCGGTTATGGATCGCTAAGTTATAATAGCAACAATACAAAGCTGAATATTGAATTGGGAGGGAGGATAAATGTACATTCCCGCTATGGCAGCAATTCCACCTATACCTTTAATCCTTCCTACAATTTTTCAAAACATTTCAGAGCATTCGGCAGCGTTGCTACGGGATTTAAGGCGCCGAGCCTGTACCAATTGTATGATGGTTCGAGCGGTAACAGAAATCTGCAGGCGGAAAAATCTATGAACTACGAGTTTGGCATACAACAACAACATGAAATAATCAGTAACAGGTTGGTATTCTTTTACAGAGATATAAAAAATGGTATCGATTATAATTATATCACCTTTAAATATTTTAATTTCTTCAAGCAGATAGCCAGGGGACTTGAATATGAAGTGACGGTAAATCCGGTTGATTTTTTATCTATCAGAGCTAACTACACTTATTTATCGGTTACCGAAACTACACAAAACCGTGTTGTTCAAAATAAAGACACCTCCTATGCTTATGCGCTCAGGCGCCCGAAGCACAACATTAATGTCAGCGCCGATTGTAAAGTAACTGCTTCTTTCAGTGTTGGTGCTACCCTGAAATATGTCAGCGATCGCCGCGATGTTGGAGGTTATCAATTGCCTGATGTTCTCCTGAGCAGTTATACTTTATTAGGAGCACATGCAGCGTATAATTTCAACAGGCACTTTACGGCATTTGCCGATTTTCAAAACATTACCGATAAGAAATTTTTTGATGCCAGCGGATATAATTCCATTCCGTTTATGGCGGCGGCAGGGGTTACGGTACAGTGGTAGTGGAATCAGGTATCAGGTATGGGGTATGAGGTAGGAATGATGAGTATGCTTTATAATTCATCATTCCTACCTCAACGGTTCAGACATTTTACTTCAGCTTTCTTTAATGCCTGCTACCTTTGCTGAAATAGCCTTTTATGTATTTTGAACTGGATAAATTTCTCACCGTTACTTTCGCCCTTTTTGCGGTGATAGATATTGTAGGGTCGGTACCATTGCTGATATCACTTAAAGAAAAGATGGGTGGCATCAGGGAGTTGCGTGCAACGCTGATCTCCGGGGCGTTTATGATCTTATTTCTGCTGGCAGGAGAATCATTTCTAAAACTGATGGGGTTGAACATAGGCTCTTTTGCCGTTGCCGGTTCCATCGTAATATTTATCTTAGGACTTGAAATGGTGTTGGGACACGAATTATTCAAGAGTGAAGAAGATGCCAAATCCGGAACGGTGGTGCCGATAGCTTTCCCTCTGATAGCAGGTTCCGGTACGCTTACAGCCATTATATCGTTAAAAGCCAATTATAAGGAGTTGTATATTTACCTGGCTATCTTAGTGAATCTTATCATTGTTTATATTGTGCTCAAATTGCTGGGAGTAATCGCCGGAATGTTAGGAAAAGCAGGTTTAATTGCGGTACGTAAATTCTTTGGTGTAATTTTACTGGCCGTAGCCGTTAAAATTTTCAGCAGCAACATCGGCGGATTGATAAGATAAATAATGCCAGGCCCCGTAGTACAATGGATAGTATAAGAGTTTCCGAAGCTCCAGATACAGGTTCGATTCCTGTCGAGGCCACATATAGCACGAGTTAAAAGTTCTTAAAAACAGTCGAATACGGCTGGAACCTGCACTAGATAAGCCTTCCATTAGATTTTCATTCTTTTTAATTCCCATCAATTCCCGTGTTTTGTTTTACACCTTGTTTTACACTTTCCGATCTTTTTGCTACTTTTAAAGTATGCAAACGGTTTATCAGACAGTCGTATTCAATTGGCGGAACAGGGAGAATATCATCAACCAGTATTTTATTCACCTTCGGATTACAATCGACAGGAAAGCGAAATATTACGCAATACCCTTACCATTAAAATTACACCGGAACAATGGAGTGGCAGGGAAGACCAATGGGTTAAAACTACGCATCCATACGCTTTTGAAATAAATGACAAGATCAAGGAGAAGAAAGCCATCGTTAGCGACCTCATCAAGAGACATTACCTGGCCAATAAAGACCTAAGCTTTGAAGTGATTGACCGCCACCTTAAGAAAAAGGGCGATCCTTTGTCTTTCATTGAGTACATGAAAGACTATATCCGGAACCCTCCCGAAAAGCTGGAGCTTGGTACCATCAAAAAATATAACACCTGTCTTAAACATCTCCAGGCTTTCAGGCCGGCAATAAGTTTCGGCGATATCGATGAAAATCTGATGCAGGGATTTTTTCAATACCTCCATAAGACTTTGGGCCTCGAAGGTGCCAGCATTAAAAAGTATTTTAGTGCCCTCAAAAAAGTAATTAAAACCGCCCGGCGCGACAGCCATATAGACGCTTCCAGTATAGAGTTCCTGTACGCTGACGTAAAAATCACTGTAAAGCCATCCATGAGAAGGGTTTTTCCTGGAACCGGATGAAATAAGGAAATGGAAAGCCCTGGAGATTCCAAAAAACAAAACCTACCTTCAAAGAGACCGCGACATGTTTCTCTTCCAGATCTACACAGGTTACTATTATAAGGATCTTCGGATTTTTCGCAAGGATCAATTAATGAATGATGAAGAGCAGGGCAATTTTATACTCGGTGAAAGGGACAAGAATGGAAAAGATACCATCATTCCACTTTTTAAATTTCCTTATGCAAACGAAATAATGGAGAAATATGCCGCTGATTCTAAAAGTGATCTGGTATTTGGTGCGGATGCATTCATTGAGGAGCCAGTTTACAACAGGAATCTTAAAGAACTGGCTAAGATGGCCGGCATTAATAAAACCGTCTACAACAAGGTAGGTCGACATACCAACGCGCAACTGTATGTACGGTTTGGCGCCAAGACATCTATTGTATCAAAGATGCTGGGGCATACGAAGGAAGAAACCACGAGGCATTATTTCAAGGTGAATATTCCGGAGATTGTGGAGGAACGAAGAATATTGATTTTGTAAAAATGGGGATTTGAACGGTGATTGTGACCCTGGTTTCCAATTCCGTACGCAGTGCCTACGGAATTCATATTTGAATTAACTAAAAAATCAGGTATTCAGCAAGCTATATAAGATCTGATAGTTATATTAACTGAAATGATAATCAATTTACATTTCAATACGCTTTAACGCTTGAAATCCCTTGCATTTACTTTTATAACTTTCCCATCTTTATCTGAAATTACAATGTATCCATTCTCCCGGCGCTTTTGTTCTAACAAACGTTCAAAAGCCAGCTTGGTTCCTTCCATAACCTTATTCCTGATTTCTAGGCTCGTCATTATATATGATATTTTTAACTATCTCCCATTTTTCATGATTCAGAATTTCTATTTGATTGTCGATACTACTGGTAGCAATAAGTTCTGAATCACCTTTTGAATTGTCAATCAATAACCATGAATCTACTTTATCAGAATACAAATTTAAAAAGTTTTTTATTCCCGCGTAATAACGCCTTTTTATCACATCCTCTGGAATATCGTGTCCTCCTGAGGCAACCCTTGCTTGAACCCGCTCCAAAGCCAGATTTACGCTGTTAAGCCAAAAATATAACAAAGTGACTGTATAGCCTTCATTTTTTGCACGGTCGATAAATCCAATGAAAGTCCTACTTGAAAGTGTCGTCTCAAAAGCGAAGTCTATGTGACGTGTGAGTAAATCCCCTATTCTACCGAGCATGATTCTACCCGCTTCTATTGCTAGCTTCTCCGGCTGAAAAGGTGAAAGGCCTCTTGCAATTTCGTCAGCATTGACAAACTCTTTAATATTTAGTAGCTCTGGAAGAAATGTAAAAGAAGCAGTAGTTTTGCCTGCACCGTTACAACCTGATATGATATATAAAAAAGGCAATTCTTTTACACACAAGTTAAGGATTCACAATGAATCGGACCTCAAAATGAGTCATGAATGGGAGCATCTTCGAGTCTAATGCCTCTAGTGATTTTTCTTACTTCATTAGGCGAAAGATATAATCATTTACCCGTGCAGGTGCCAGTTCCAGATCATGTTTTAACATACGAGGATCTTCCTTTTTAAGAAGTTGATGGATCTTTGATTTTGTCCTGCTATCAATTGTATTAATATCAAGCTCTTCCAATGCCTGGATAAGTAATCCACTTATTTTTCCCTTTGTCGATAGCTTTTTATTGCTTGTAGCTTTAAACCGAATAGTTGTTTTACCTACTTTAAGGTTACGGGATACCCCATCAGTGATGTAAACCAGCTTAGTTGGAACCTGGGTAGTCAGTCCCAGCTTATGTAAGGCATAGGCACCAGCCGGTTTGATTTTTACCTTCTCTTTTTTTGCAATCATATTGGCCACATCTTCCGCCGCAGGATATATCGCTCCAAACATAGGATCTATTTTTGGCACATAGTATATTCCATGAGCGAGCCTGTTTAACTTGCCTTTTGCGGTTAGTCTCGATAATGCTTTTTTAATTGCATCTTCTGTGCCTATACCTCTAAATCCGTAGGGAAAACCAATTTACCTGGTTTACTCTTTGATATTGAAGCACCTATATATGTATGAGCAGCTTCCATCTGTAACGAATTTATGAAAAAAGGTGACAATTATGAAATAATAGATTATAAGGAAATTCACTAGAAAATTATCTATTTGTCAAGCCTTGAAACATGTCTTTTATAGCCTCGTCCTCATCATACATCTTTTTCGGGGATTTTATAGGATTATAATAATCTCGCTCCCGGTAAGAATAGTATTCATCAGCATCATTTTTTTTTGATTCAATTTTATCGCTTATAACTTTTTTTGCTTCGAAACAATCCAGCTTAAAAAACTCCTCAACTTCATCAGTTTCCGCCAAAAAGTTATCTAAATCGTATTCAGAACCAGAGCTGTCACAAGCCTCTTCATAAAGCAAGTCCTCAATCCTATCAGAATAATTTTCTTTAATACTCATCAAATCCAAAAAGGCATCTGGAAATATCTACTGAAACGTAAGAAACAATTTTACGTCGTCCACGGTTACTAAAAAAGAGAAAAAATTCTTTATTACTAGTTTCGCGTCGAATTCACACTCCTCCTTAAGTTTAAATAACAAATCAAGGTAAACAGCAAAATCTTTTCCAGTCATATTATCGGGAATAATTTGTCGCTGAAAGATTAATGATACAAAATGTTTAATATAGGGTGTTTGGGAAGATAAAATTGTCCGACGATGTCGTTAAGCTTTTGATATTCCGAGTAATTGGATTTATTCCAACTTCGCATAAGATTAGCTTCATAATGACTCATAACTACAGAAGATTTCAAGTATTCGTAATCGCTTATTATCTTATCAGCCAAAAAATATCTTGAACTGCCTCTTAAATGAATTTTTTTGCCGACTAAAGGTTCCCAATTCCCATCAATATCCTCAACCAAGTCTTCTACACTAAAAACTTTGAATAACTGATTAAAGAAGGTCGCTGATTTCACTAAATCGTCTGTAAAGTCTGGAAGGCTTTGAAAATAGCTAACCAAAAAGTCTTGAACTGATGGGTTTTGATAGTCAACGGCGATTTTATCATTGCGGTCTTTATCTGTAATGATGAAGATATTCTCTAGTTCCTTAATTGATTTAAGAAAATCTATTTCGTTGTATGACACACGATACTTGTGTATATGCATTTTCAAAAAACTTTGAGTTGCAAATTTTAAATCTTCTAGCATCATTGGAGTTCCTGCTGACATTAAATTCGCAAGCACACATTGAGAAAACAACGAGATTTGATTTTCATAAACATGTTTCCAAATACTTTCTGGAGAATCAAAGAAATGGAGAATTTTATCCGAAAAGGTATCAGGTTTAATATTTTTCCAAACGTCAGAACTTGTTATTGTTTTAATTAAACGTGGACTATAGTTTCGATGTTGTATGATCCATCTGTAACTTTCTGAACTAATAATATTTGAAATGTAATCCTGAGTGATAGAAGAAAAATATAAATGGTTAAAAAGAATTTTGGCCCTGACCATTTTTGTGTACTGTGATAAATCAATAATGCATTTTGCAAAATCCAATGATAAATTCTCAAACAAATCATATCGTTGTTTTGCCTGCATTAATATATATTCGCGTGTTGTTAAAATTAATATCTTATTGCTTGATGAGGAAATCTTTTCAATGAATTTTACAATTCTAGAATCCTCATTACTTGGCAGTTTATCATGCAAAAAATTTCTTCCAAGAAAATCATCGAATAAAAACACTTGACTTTTTCCTTCTTTAAACAGATCAAAACCTTCCTGTATTGAACCTGACAAAAAAATAAATTCTTCAAAGCCTTGCCCTAAAAAGTGATACACTAAGATTCGTGCGAGGGTTGTTTTCCCAATGCCAGGAATTCCGGAGATAATCACATATTTTTTATCTTTTACAATGTTTAGCCCTTTTAAATAACTATCATTCTCAACGTAAGTCTTAATGGTAGCTTTTATCTCATCTTCTTCAAATGCAGATTGATTGTAAATACGACCTTGTATAATTCTGTCAAGAATGTTACTACTTGAAAGCCAAAGCTTAAAGTGCTGTTTTTCAATCTCGGAAAATAATCCAAGTAAGTTATTTAAATCTTGTTTTCCAAAAATGTCGGACCGAGAATTAATGAACTTGAAAAATAATTTTTGAATCTTTTCCTTCTGTGATGGGTTAAGTCCAACTGAGGTAGTTATTATATATCGTAGCGGTTGCAAAGCAATCACTTTTGGCAGCTCCTGTTTTAAAATATTATACAAACTTTGGAAATCCTGATATCGTTTACACTGAACTATAAATCTTCCTTCAGACGTAATCGCATAACGCAGGTCAATTCCCTTATCTTTCCCGCAGTAAATGATTCAATTACTACTTTAAAATGTTGTTGTAAAAGATCTCTTGAAAGGTCCTCAAATTCTGGTGGAGATAAATTTAAAAAATCATAATTCGGCATAATTGTTATAAAGTTAACATCAGTTCAATTCCATGCAATAATTACAAACCCTTTTTTGCCACGATTTATTTACGTATACATTATTTCAGGAATAACAGCAGTATCAGAAGTAAGGATATTTTATTCGCTCGCTATCACCTTTAATTCGGCATTCCAAGTTTCCTTTAAAAAAGTCTGAACAACAGAAAGCAATTTTGACACCTCACTATCCTCATCATAATCACTAAAACTAAGGCCCGGTTGAACTTTCCAAGATTCATATACTTTTTCCCTAGTTAGTCTTTTTACCAAATTAGGAGCTGTCAACGGATGCATTAACCATTTAAATCCAGATATATCTAAAAGACCGGAATTTTCAATTTCCGGATCTGATTGTTTCTTTATGATATGACGGTAGCCTTTAAGAATACTGTTAGTGAAGTTGTTAAAAACAATTAAATAGTCGTTTCCTTTGTATCTGAACGTATAATATTTAATCTCATTTAGATGGTGAATAATAATATCTCCTTCGATTAGCTCAGTACGCTGCAACACTTGTATTATGACTCCTTCTTTAAGCTTATCAACTTTTTTTAATGGTGGCAAGAGTATATTCCTGGAAAGGTTAGTTCTATCAACGTAATGAGAAAAAATTTCATATCAAAGCATACGATTCTAATGTTAAAATGTTAGTCTTAAGAGATTATGTTTTTATATATGGATTGCAACCACGTCAAGAGTAATGATTAGTGAGGACAGAGTAATCACCTACTTTCTATGTATTGGGCATTATAAGCCCATTAAGGATCGAGGATGTGTAATTAATTTCATTTAGGTACAATTTGATGTTTCTTTGATTATTATTATTCTTCCAATTAGTGAGAAATAGTTTAAATAAGAAACTTAACAATCAATTACATGGCAGAAATCCCATCTAACAATACTGGTTTATCTGGAGAATACTTTGTAGCTGCAGAATTATATAGAAGAGGCTGGTCAGTGGGAATGACAATTGGAAATGCTAAGGCAGTTGATCTATTCGCAGAAAAAGGCAATATAATTGTCGCCGTTCAAGTAAAATCTATTTATAAAAAGAAAAACGTAGGATGGCCAATTATGAAAGATAGAATCAAGGAAGATTGTGTGTATGTCTTTGTGAATCTAAATGCCGACAAAATGCATTCCCCAGATTATTTTATTTGTACGAGTCAAGAAGCCTATGTTAAAGTCAAACAATATACAACACGCGGAATAATAGATTTGAACACTTTAAACAATGAACAATTTCTAAATCGTTGGGATAAATTACATTTAGTCAGAAACGTGATTGAAAAAATATAGAGCTCGTAAAAAGTTAACCAAACAGTTAACCAACTTTTATCTTTTGTGTCAACTTCTTAGATTTCATTTGCTAAACTTTCAATCTCATTACAGATAATTCAAAATATTAAAAAGATTTATTTTGAAAATTTACCAAAATGTCTTGCACCTTTCGCTATGTTTTACCCTAGCATTATAACTAATTGATATTCAATGTTAAACCCAGCCCTGTCGAGGCCACTTTTAGAGGGAATTAACGGTTCTTAAAAGAAGCAAATTCTCTTGAAACTGCAATCATAAAGACCCGGGTATTAGAACTATCTGGATCTTAACTTATACCTTAAAAAGAACGGCTTATACAATTCGACGAGAGCATTTTGATAAGCCTGTAAGAATAAATTTTAAAAAACTTACTCACAGGTCAAAAACATTTTCGTCAATTTTTAACCAGTTTTCTAACTAATTTTTCGCCAGATATGTTATCAACGCATTGCAGCAAATAGTTACCGGGTTTTAATTTAGTCATATCCATCTGATGAATCATGTTACCGGCGATACGACCGGTTTTTGATATTATCTTACCAGACATATCAAATAGAAATATTTCATAATTAGTATCCCAGGATCCCTTAATTATATATGTTGCAGTGGTGGTTACAGGGTTTGATATTATTGATAATGAGAACTCTTTTTTTCCCGACGCTGTTATTAAGATTATGTTTGAATAATGGGATGATCCATCAATGTCGACAGTTTGTAAGCGGTAATAAAACGTCATCGGTCTATCAATATCAGTATATGTGTATTCAGTTAAATTAACTCCGGGATTAATTGTGGGCGGGAACTGTTGTATCGTTAAAAAATCTCTACCATTGGCGCTTCTCTGTAACAAGAAAATCTCAACATTCATTTGATTTGATGTATGCCAGCTCAGGTAATTGTTGTTGTCTTTTTTTACACCAAAAAAGTCCACTAACGTAATTGGAAGTATGGAGTTGCCTATTTCATAGGCACCGATGTCTATAATGCTACCCGTAAGGCGCGATGCACCTGCCAGGTCTTTGTCAGTTTGCAGGTTTCCTGTATAAGATTCATTATTACCGGCATTTATAGCGGGAGACACTTGTTGCAACCGAAGATCTCCGGTAGCAGTATCTATAAACCGCGGATCTGCATCAAGGTTATTAACACCTGGATACGGACTTGACGGCTGACCAGCCGATTTATAGTTACCAATAATGCTATTGTTAATTTGATAATTGGCAAAGGCATTTCTTTCCACTGAGTTAAATATATTGTCTTCCCGTACATTATCCGTGGCATGATTGCCCCAGATAATGGAATTCGATATGAAAACAGGATTCACAGGGTCGTTATCAAAAAAACTTCCTATACCTCCCTGATGGTAGGCCTTGTTATTAGAAATACTGCAATTGATTATATATTGAGGAGCGCCGCCACCCAGCGCTATAGCACCTCCCGTTTCAGCTCCATTATTTGAAAAAATACAATTGATTATTTTTGGAACACATTTTCCTTCATTCGCGATGGCACCCCCACGTCCCTGAGGGAAAGAACCGTTTGAAATAAATTTGCAGTTGAAGATATTTGGAGACGATTCGTTGGCATTGTTTATAGCCCCTCCGGCGTACCGCGCTACATTGCCTATAAAGTTACAGTTGGTAATAGATGGTGAGGAAGCGATATTCGATATAGCTGCTCCGGTACCATAAACGCTCCCCATTATATTTTTAATAAATGAGCAATTATTGATTGTACCTGTACCAAATAAATTTGTTATTCCACCTCCGCTATATCCATCATTCCCTGAGAAATAGCATGATTCTATATTAAGATTCGCGTAGTAACTATAAACTGCACTATTGAAATTATTTATGATGTTACAATTAACTATGACAGACGATGAGCCTTGTGCAAAAATCCCACCTCCTCCATGCACAAAATTTGCAGATCCTCCTGTGATAGTCAGGCCGTCTAACGTGCACACATCCCCGCTTGTCACCAGTGAAACAACATTGAAAACTCTTGCGCCATCATACAGGTATTTAAGATTACCACTCAGAATGGCTTTATTAATTAAAATGTTTCTTTGATTGATGCTACTCTCAGTGCCATTAAAACCTCCATATAGTTTAATTCCATTTTTGATATTGAACGTCAGGTCGCTGGGATTAACAAGATTTGATTTCCCGGTTATATCACTTGTGGGAAGATAAGTTCCTTTGGTGATCCATACTTGTGTGCCTGTTCCTTTAAAAACTGCTGGAGAAGCATTTAATATATTAAGTGCATCGGCTAGTGAAGTAAAAGATTTCGCCCAGCTAGTACCATTACCTGTTATAGTATTGTTCGAACTATCAATATAAATAATATTAGAATTGTTCACTAGGGGAACACCCGTTTGCTCATAGGCTCCCATATCAACAATGCCTGATATCCGTGGACTGCCTCCGATATCTGTTGAAGAAATGGCTGTAAGGTAAGCACTGTTTTTTCCGCCATCTATTACAGGTGAACCGGGAAGCTGTCTCACATTCCCGTTTGCGCCGTCAACTAAAAGTGGATTATTGTTGATATTGTTCGTACCCGGGTACTTGCCTGACTGTCCCACCAAACTATATGAAACTCCGGTGAGTGATAATCCGTCACTGGTATAAATATTATCACTGGTGTTATTTTGACTTGTGTTGCCCCAGATAATACAGTTAGTAATCACTGGTGACGAGGGACTTTCATTAAACACTCCGGCGCCATTACTGATGCTATTATTGGAAACCATTGTGCAATTTATTATAAGAGGACTGGAGTTGTCATTATATACAGCGCCACCTAACGCAGCAGTATTCATAACAAAAATACTGTTTACCACAGTTGGTGATGAGTTACGGTTATACAATCCTCCACCTTTAAAAGTTGCCGAATTGCCGGTTATGGTACAGTTGCTGATTATTGCTAAAGATGAGTCGCAAAATATGCCACCACCGTTATTATTACCGTTACCAGCATTTCCCCCTGTAATAGTAAAGCCATCCAGAATAGTATTTTGATTGCTGTAGTTAAGATTCACTACATTGTAAACGTGAAGAGAACCGCCCAGGTTACCATTTAGAATTGTTATATTAGTTGACAGATTTCTTTGTTCCTTTCTAACCTCCGATCCCGAGAACCCTCCAAATAAGGCAATTCCCTTTTTGATATTAAAAGTTAACAACTCCTTATTCGTAGTAACACGAATGTTACCAGATGTATCTTTTGTAGGAAAATAGGTGCCGGCTCTTACCCAGATCTGATCACCAGCAGCGGCAGAATCGATAGCCGTTTGCAAATTATTACAGGCGCTATCCCAGTTTGTTTTCGATACAACAGTAATTCCTCTTGCGGAGTCGTTCACTATCCTCGTGGCATCAACCAAATAGATTTTTTGGGCTGTTAATTTATCAGCAGCTATAAAAAAGATAAGTAGGAGGAATGATGTTTTTAAAATTCGAATTGATCTATCTGAGAATAGATTAAATGCCTGGTACGATAACATGTGAACGAATAAATTAAATTAATGCTGAATACTCAATAAAGTGTAAAAGAGGAAATGGAGTTGTTAACCAACAAGGAATTATCTAGGAAGTAGAAGTATCGGTGCGAAATAAAGCTTTTTTATCCATAGAAACAAATGCAGTAATTTAAAATACCCTTCTAATATGATGCTTTAAAATCTTAAAAGACACACAAGCGCTAACAACTACAATCGAATTAGAATCGTTTATGATATCAGTTCATTAAACCAGTTTAACGCGTTTTAGACCGCCAATGAAAAGCGAGAAGGCAAGAGCCTTAAGCAATTAAAATTCATCACAACAGTTTTAAGTGTGGGAGTATCTAACCGTGTTGAGGGATCGGTTATGTCGTTTATTATTACCGGAAGATTATATGCCTGCACACCGTTTTCAGCAAAGATGCTAACGGTCGCTTGTACAACATCATGAAATTAATGTAGCTGATGCTGAAGCGAAAGTAGATTGGCGAGTGAGCAATGGCAATTGCCGGATGAAGTTGTTTGTATTCTGCATCAGAGAATGGATGCCCGATGAGATAAAGCTGCCGGCAACGCAATAAGTTACACATGGCTTTTCCTAATACCTAATTTTTGCATTTTAGAAGCCAGGGTTGTAGCCGGTATTTTTAGAAGCTCGGCGGCACCACCGGCACCGTGTATTTTACCGCCGGTTTTTTGCAGCACTAACAGAATGTATTCCCTTTCTATTTCGTTAATCGTTTTAACAGCGCTGCCAGCCATACCGTTGAGGCCTTCTTTTATGGCGGAGGACGGTAGTGTTACTTCTTTGATGGTAGATCCACTTGCTAATAGCACGGCCCGTTCCATAAGGTGTTCCAGTTCCCGAACATTGCCCGGCCAGTGATAGGCTATCAATTGCTGCAAGGCTTTTGGCGAGATGCTGCTCACGTTCTTTCCGCATTTCTTCGACATCTGGCTCATGAACCGGGCGGCTAATAAAGGAATGTCTTCTTTACGGTCGCGAAGGGGGGGCAGGCTGATAGGAAACACATTGAGACGGTAAAACAAATCGGTACGAAAGCGGCCTGCTGTTACTTCTTTCTGCAAATCGCGGTTGGTGGCAACAATAATGCGAACCTTCGTTTTAATCACTTCTCTTCCGCCAATACGTTCTATCTCTTTTTCCTGAATGGCTCTTAACAATTTCACCTGTAGCTCTAAAGGCATTTCGCCGATTTCATCTAAAAACAATGTGCTGTTATGGGCGAGTTCGAACTTGCCGACGCGACGTTCAGTAGCGCCGGTAAAGCTGCCTTTCTCGTGGCCAAACAATTCGCTCTCAACAAGGTTAGCGGGCAGGGCTGCACAATTCACTTTGACCATGGTTTTGCTGCTTCGCGGCGAAGCCTGATGAATGGCCGTCGCCACCAGTTCTTTACCGGTTCCTGTTTCGCCGCAGAGAAGCACAGTGCTGTCTGAAAAAGCCACATGGGCTGTAAGCTCAAACACTTTTTTTAATTCCGGACTGGTACCAACCATTTCATTATCGTCCCGAAGTGTATTGACCTTTTCGTGAAGGCGAAGGTTTTCTTCTTCCAGCTTTGCTTTGTACAAATTGATCTCCGCAAGCTGAGCCGCTATTTTTTCATACGCTTCAATATTTGCCATAGCAATGGCAATGTAGGAACAAAGGGCTTCGGTAAACTCAATTTCAGCTTTTGAAAAAGCCTGTTTATTCTTTACGTGTATCCATAAACTGGCCGTTACCTTGTTGTTGATGCGAATGGGAAATCCTACCATCTCCCTGATACCGTTTTTATAAAAAAAATTCACATAGCCCGGAACGTCTTTTCGTTTCATTAGTTTCTCCAAATCAAAGGTTAGCGGCTGTTCTGACTGCAAGACCAGTTCATAGACGCCATCGGGCATCAAATATTTTTCAGCGGCTCTTTCAGGTAATTCCTGATGGTTCAACATTTCGTCGGGAAAACTATATAGATAATTGCTATGGTAAGCGCCATCAGGATGCAAAACCGACACGGTAACGGCCGTATAGGGAAGAATGCGGCCCAATTGCTGTTTGATAATATCGCGTATGGCTTCTTTGCTAAGGCAGGCTGTAATGTTTCTGCTAAGCGAAAGCAGCCAGTCTTTTTGCTCATCGGAAAGGTTCGTGTGACGCGGTATTTCTTTCATGCTATTACCAGTAAGTCAGCTTGTTGGCGCCTTATTTTAAAATTACAATTTTTAAGGATGCCTCCGCTAAACAACGAAATAACGTAATAGGAAATCATATGCTATTTGTAAACAATTGAAAGGCACTACGTTGACATCCGGCATTGAATTGGACTTTTTCTATACAAAATTAACAGCCATGAATACTGCGACAAATAAAACCAAACAACAGTCTTTAACAATAACTGACATCCAAAAAAGCAAACCCGATTTTGTAAACGAAAAAGGTCACGACCTGGCCTACCAGTTTATTTATATCCAAAAAGGGGAAGGCTGGCTTTCAACCAAAAATGGCAAAGAACGGATGGGCGCTAATAGCGTGTTTTGGATATATCAGGGTTACTATAATGAGATGGAGGTTTCCGGCAGTACTATTGGATTTTGTATCAACGTAAACACAGCTTTACAAAACGCCGTTCATTACGATCCCAAATTGATTTACCACCCGCAATTTCTTCAACTTGTTACAGAAGCAGGTGGTATGAAGCTTAGCGAGGAAACGGATAATTTCATCAACCTGTTGCTGCAAACAATGATGAAAGAGGCGAATGCAAATAATTTGTTAGGACAGGAAATTACAAGCCGCTATTTTAAAATCTTTCTGGTATATCTGCTGCTGGAATTA